>JAGRJL010000452.1 GCA_020442775.1 Lysobacterales bacterium
GAGGACGCCACCATTACCGCGACGGTCAAATCCAAGCTGATGTGGAATGACCACACCGACGGCATGGAGATCAACGTCGACACTCGCTACGGCGCGGTCACCCTGAGCGGCACCGCGGACACCCCGGCCACTCGTGAACTCGCCGGGCGACTGGCCGAGAACACCGATGGGGTGCGCTCGGTAGTCAACAACCTGACCATCGACGCCAGTCAACCGTCCAGTGAGATCGCCGAAGCAGCCAGCGATGCGTGGATCACCAGCAAGGTGAAATCCACCCTGCTGTTCTCGCGCAATGTCGACGGCCTGGAAATCAACGTCGACACCAATGACGGCGTGGTGACCCTGAGCGGGCAGGTCGACAGTGGTGCTGAGCGTGATCTGGCGGTGGAGCTGGCCGAGAGCATTCGCGGGGTCAAGGACGTTGATGCCAGCGCCCTGCGCACCAGCTAGTCCAGACCACAGGCCGCTGTCGCCGGCAGTTGCCGCGCGGCGGTCTTCGGCGCACTACCTCTACAGATCAAGGAGCCCAACATGAGTGAGCACATGAGCGACAACAACGACACCCTTCGAGAACTGATCCAGATTGCCAACGACGGCGCCCAGTTCTATGCCGACGCTGCCGACCAGGTGACCAATCCCCGGTTGGTGGAGCTGTTCCGCCGGATGGGATCGCACAAGCGCGTCCTCGCTGCGGCGCTGGCGTCCAAGCTGCAGGCCGGCGGCGAGCAGATCCCGGAATCGGGCACCCTGGCCGGCAGCCTGCGCAGGGTCTACACCGAGCTGCGCACCAGCTTGTCCAGCAACGAGGAGGCGATCTACGTCGCCCAGCTTGAGGAAACCGAGGATCGTCTGCTGCACCACTTCGAAGATGCGCTGGCGCAATGCAAGGACGTGGCCCTGCGCAGCACCTTGCAGATTCACATGCCCAAGGTGCGCGCCTGTCACGACGAGATGCGCAGCTGGAAGCACTATCTGGAAAATGCCGCCTGAATCAGGTGAGCCCAAGTTACCGAAGCAAGTTCGACACTAACGGAGAAATGAGATGAACAAAGACATCATTGAAGGCAAGTGGAGTCAGATCAAGGGTCAGATCCGCGAGCAGTGGGGCAAGTTGACCGACGACGACGTGGACGTTGCCGAGGGCAATGCGGACTACCTGGCGGGGAAGATTCAGGAGCGCTACGGCCTCGCCAGAGACAAGGTGAAGGAACAAATTCGCGCCTTTGAGCGCAGCATCTAGCACCGGCCGCTCCGCGCCGGGCCGCTGGTCGGCCCCGCGCGGGAGGTCTGTCGCGTGCCGCAACTCGCGGCCGCTGTCGGGGGATCGGTCCATGAGCGTTGCCGGAGACAGTTTGAAGATCAACAGCGAGGCTGCCGAGGGCGTGCCCCTGCCGGCCGAGCCCAACGATGCGGCCGGCGGGCTGTCCTGGCCCTCCAGCGCAGTCGCCGGATGGCTGGTGGCAGGCATCGCAACCCTCTACTTCGCCCATTGGGCACGGCCCTTGCTGGTCCCGCTGGTGTTGTCGATATTGGTCGCGCTGACCCTGGCGCCGGCGGTTCGATTACTCTGCAGCTGGCACCTTCCGCGGACGCTGGCGGCGCTGCTGGTAGTGGCTGCCTCAATCACCGCCTTTGCCGGCGCCACCGCCCTGCTGTCCGAGCCTGCAGCCCAGTGGATGGAGCGGGCGCCGCGCGCGGTCAAGCGGCTGGAGCGCGAATTGCGGGACATCCGTGAGCCGATCGAGGCGGCAAGCGCCGCCACCGACAAGCTGATCAACGGCAACGCCCGGTCGACGCCTGCGCCTTCGCCGCTCGCTGCAGGCACCTCCAACGCGCTGACGACAGCGATCGAAGAGACGCCGTCGACCATCGGCGCGCTGGTGGCCACGGTGTTTCTGGTGTTTCTGATGCTTGCTCACGGTGAACGGATGCTGCGCAAGTGCGTAACCCTGATGCCCAGCCTGTCGGCGAAAAAGGATCTGGTCAGCGTCACCCGCGACGCCCAGTACGAACTATCGCGCTACCTGCTGACGATCTCTCTGATCAACATCGCGCTGGGCGCGGCCACTGCCGCGGCCCTGCATCTGATCGGGATCAAGGACGCCATTCTGTTTGGCTGCGTTGCTGCGCTGCTCAACTTTGCGCCCTACGTGGGCGCCGTGGTGACCGCCGCACTTCTGCTGCTGGCTGGATTCGCCGAGCAATCGACCTTGTCGGGCGCCATCGTGGCCCCGGGCTTGTTCGTGGCCCTCAACATCATCGAAGGCCAGGTGGTGACCCCGCTGCTGGTTGGACACCGGCTGGAGCTGGACCCGGTGCTGATCCTGCTCAGCCTGCTGGTCCTGGGCTGGCTGTGGGGCGTCGCCGGCTTGCTGATCGCGGTTCCGCTGCTGGCCGGCATGCGAGTGGTGGCACAGCGAATCGATCGCAGCGGTCGCTGGGCGATACTGTTGGGAGACATTCGCCATGAAGCCAGGCTGGTTGCGGCCAGGGCTGGTTGAGCACAGGAATTCAGATGGCCAAGGGGCTGGAGTGAACATGGAGCAAAGCACCAAGAACCCGACCGGCATGGTGTTGCTGGTTGATGACGATCCCGGGCTGATCGAAGGATTTCGATTCGCCCTGGAGGATGTCGGGCACAACGTGGTGACCGCGATGGATGCCGAAGAGGCGCGCACCCAGTGCGCCCGCTGTGA
>JAGRJL010000453.1 GCA_020442775.1 Lysobacterales bacterium
TGGTTGATCAGACACTTGTTGGCGGTGTGAACGAACTCGATCGGATCCTCGACGGTGAGGATATGGCCGTATTCAGTCTTGTTGATGTGATCGATCATCGCCGCCAGGGTGGTCGACTTGCCCGAACCCGTGGGTCCGGTCACCAGGATCAGGCCCTGCGGTTGCTGGATCAGATCCTTGAAGACCTTGGGACAGGCCAGGTCTTCCAGGCTCAGAATTTCCGAAGGAATGGTTCGGAACACCGCACCGGCGCCGCGGTTCTGATTGAAGGCGTTGACACGGAAACGCGCCAGCCCAGGGATTTCAAAGGAGAAATCGACTTCCAGGAATTCTTCGTAGTCGCGGCGCTGCTTGTCCGACATGATGTCGTAAACCAGCGAATGGACCGACTTGTGGTCAAAGGCCGGGATGTTGATGCGGCGAACGTCACCATCGACGCGAATCATCGGTGGCAGACCCGCGGACAAGTGCAGGTCCGATGCCTTGTTCTTGACTGAAAATGCCAACAGCTCAGCGATATCCACGTTTGCCTTGCCCCTACCTTGCCCCGGATTCAACCCCGAGTTTAGCGCGTCGCGCACCGAAATGGCGGGCGAAACGGCCACCCGGGTCTCGACTTTACAAACGCTTAGGCCCGAACCGGCCGTACCCGTCCGGAATCGACCACCAGGGACCCTCTGAAAAAGTTCTGTGACCGCGACGGCGGTTGAAAAGGTCGCCAGGCAGAACGGCGGCGAAGGTCATAGCCTGCGCGTAGGGGCGACGCGACTGACGCCGCTGGCGGCCCAATTTTCTGGCGAGAAAGCGAGCCCCGCCCCAAAGGGTTGCGGCTCACATGTCTTGTTCACAGGGTCCCTTGCAGCGTCCGCAGGGATTGAGGATCCGTCGACCGCCCCCAGTGTTGGAAGATGGTTCCGTGGGAGAACTCGATGTCGATTGCCGAGCGCTATCAGCGATTGCGCAGCCGCCTGAGCGAACTGGGCGGCGCAGGTGTGCGCCTGCTTGCGGTCAGCAAGAAGCAGCCGGTGGAGGCGATTGCCGCACTCGCCGATCTGGGTCAGCGGGCCTTTGGCGAAAACTATCTGCAGGAGGCGGTTCCGAAGATTCAGGCATTGCAGGCGCGCAAGCTTGAGTGGCACTTCATCGGGCGCCTGCAAAGCAACAAGTGCAGCGAGGTCGCCGAGCACTTTGACTGGTGCCAGAGCGTCGATCGTCTGCGTCTGGTGGAAGGACTGGGCCGCGGACGATCGCGGCAGCAGCGGCCGCTGCAGATTCTGCTTCAGGTCAACGTTGATGGCGAAGTCGGCAAGGGAGGCGCGCGGCCTGAAGAACTGGGCGCGCTGGCTGATGCCACCGCTGCGCATCCCAGCCTGGTGCTGCGCGGGCTGATGGCGATCCCGGCGCCCGATCCCGACCTTGGCAGACGCTCGACCGCTTTCGCCGCGCTGGCCGAAAGCTTTCGGCAGCTCCGCTCAGCGCACCCGCAGATGGACACCCTGTCGATGGGCATGAGCGAAGACTACCCGGAGGCGATTGCCGCCGGCAGCAATATGATTCGCATCGGGACCGCGCTGTTCGGGGCCCGTGTTTAGGGTGCGACCGGCTTGAGGTTGGCTTTGAGTAGAATGCGCGCCGCAGGACGCGCTAGCCAACAAACCAGAGGAGTCATCATCAGTGAGCAAACTCGCCTTTATCGGCGGTGGCAATATGGCCCGAAGCCTGATCGGCGGCATGCTCGCGCGCGGCCACGACCCGGCACTCATTGCGGTCGGTGAGCCCTTCGTCGCGGCGCGCGAAGCGCTGCACTCACAGTTCGGGGTGACCGTATCGGCGGACAATCGCGCGGTCGTGGACGGCGCCAGCACCATCGTGCTGGCGGTCAAACCGCAGATGATGAAGTCGGTTTGCGCGGACCTGCCGGCGCTGGATCAATCGGTGCTGGTGGTTTCCATTGCCGCTGGCGTGACCCTGACCCAGATGCGTCGGTGGCTGGGTCCTGGACCCAGACTGCTGCGGGTGATGCCCAACACGCCGGCGCTGATCGGCGCGGGCACCACCGCGCTCTGCGGCGAGCCGGGTCTGGCCGAGACTGACTACCGCGAAGCCGAGGCGCTGTTCTCCAGCGTCGGCAATACTGTCCGAATCAGCGATGAGCAACTGATGGATGCGGTGACCGCGGTTTCCGGTAGCGGACCGGCCTATTTCTTCCTGCTGATGGAGTCGATGGAGGCAGCCGCCATCGCCCAGGGACTGAGCCCCGAGGCCGCGCGCCAACTGGTTACCGGCACCGCGCTTGGCGCGGCAAGAATGGCCAACGAGGACGCAGAGGGTCCGGCGGAGCTGCGTCGCCGGGTCACTTCGCCCGGTGGCACCACTGCGGCAGCAGTCGCCGTTTTCGAAAAGGCTGGAATGGCCTCGATCACCGATCAGGCGATCGAGGCCGCCACCGCCAGGGGCCGATCCCTGGCCGCCGAACAGGAGTCCTGAAC
>JAGRJL010000454.1 GCA_020442775.1 Lysobacterales bacterium
CTGCTGCCGGACGACTGGCTCAAGCTGGCCATCGCCGAACCGATGCGGGCGCAGTGGCTGGGCTCGCACGATGGCGCATGGGGCAGCGTGGTGATGCTCGAAGGGCTCACTCGGGAAAGCGATCTGGGCAAGCTGGCGGCGCTGGCCGGAGCGCTGCCCGAGGTGCGCTGGGTGGATCGCAGCGCTTCGATCAGCGCGCTGCTGGGCCACTATCGGGCGATGATGCTGGGGCTGCTGCTGGTGGGTTTCGTCGCGGTCGCGATCGCCCTGCAGCTGCGCCTTGGGCGCAGCGCCTGGCGCGCGCTGTTGCCGACCGTGCTGGCGGCGCTGCTGAGCGTCGCCCTGCTTGGCTGGGTCGGCGAACCGCTGCGATTGTTCAGCGTGTTGGCACAGCTGCTGCTGCTGGGGATTGGCGTCGACTACGGCATCTTCCTGTTCGAACACCGTCAGGACCCGGCCAGCTGGCTGGCAATCAACGTTGGCGCTGCCAGCACCCTGCTGGCCTTCGGCCTGCTCAGCCTGTCGGCGACCCCGGCGCTGCACAGCTTCGGTCTCTGCCTGCTGTTCGGGATCGCCCTGGTTTGGGTATTGTCTCCGTGTTTTCGTCCGCCACCTGCCGCTGATCCCCACGCATGAACGCAGCCGTCGAACAGACCGAGGTACTGATCATTGGCGCCGGCCCCTCCGGCGCAGTGGCTGCGGCGCTGCTGCGCCAGCAGGGTCGGCGGGTGCTGATCCTGGAAAAGGACCAGTTTCCGCGCTTTTCCATCGGCGAAAGTCTGCTCCCGCAGAGCATGGTCTATCTGGAGCAGGCCGGACTGCTGCAGGCGGTGGTGGAGGCCGGCTTCCAGCACAAGAATGGCGCCGCCTTCGCCTGCGGTGAGCAGCACACCCAGTTCGACTTCCGCGACAAGTTCAGCCCCGGCTGGGGCACCACCTATCAGGTGCCGCGGGCCCAGTTCGATCAGCTGCTGGCCGACCAGGCGGTGGCTTCCGGCGCGCTGCTGCGCTACCGACACGAGGTGCTCACGGTGGACCTGGACGCTGAGCGTGCCAGGGTTCGAGTGCGCGATCCGAACGGTGAGGAGTATCTGGTCGAGGCAGCATTCGTGCTCGACGCCAGCGGCTTCGCCCGGGTGCTGCCGCGTCTGCTCAAGCTGGAGGCGCCGTCGAATTTTCCGCCGCGCGGCTCGATCTTCACCCACATCGAGGACCGGATCAGCGACGCTGGATTTGACCGCAACAAGATCCTGATCACGGTTCACTCAAAGCATCCCGGGGTCTGGTACTGGACCATCCCGCTGTCCTCCAGACGCTGCTCGCTGGGCGTGGTGGCGGAAACCGAATTCCTGGAACGCTACCCCGGTGAGCCGCTGCAGCGGCTGCAGGCGCTGGTGCACGATGATCCGGGCCTTCGGGTGCTGCTGGAGCAGGCACAGTGGGACACCCCGGTGCGCCAGATCACCGGCTATTCCGCCAACGTCACGACGTTGTGGGGCCGACATTTCGCGCTGCTCGGCAACGCCGGCGAGTTTCTCGATCCGGTGTTCTCTTCCGGGGTAACCATCGCCTTCAAGTCGGCAAGTCTGGCGGTGGCCTGCCTGCAGCGTCAGCTGGAGGGTGAATCGGTGGACTGGGAGGCCGATTACGCGCGCCCGCTGCGCGCCGGCGTCGACACCTTCCGCACCATCGTCGAAGCCTGGTACGCCGGGCGCTTCCAGAAGATCATCTTTCACGCCAACCCGGCGCCGGAAATCCGCCGGATGATCTGCTCGATCCTGGCCGGCTACGCCTGGGATCTGAACAACCCTTACGTGGCCGACACCCGCCGTCGGCTGCGGGTGCTGGAGGCGGTGTGCGAGGGCTGATTCTGGCCAGCATGCTGCTGGCGCTGTGCGGCTGCGCCGCTGGGCCGGGTTCGCGAGCGGGCGAGGTCCCGCTGCTGCAGCTGGCGCCGGCCGCGCTGGGGCGCACGATGGCGCTGCAGCAGCGGTTGGTGTTCATCCGCCAGCAGCAGCGTGATCAGATCGAC
>JAGRJL010000030.1 GCA_020442775.1 Lysobacterales bacterium
GGAACGCCGGGGCCGGCGCCTGCCGCTCCCGGCCCCGCCCGCCCGGGTGGGGGGGGGGGGGGGGGGGGGGGGGGGGGGCCCCGCCCCGGCGGGGCCGGGGGGGGGGGGGGGGGGGGGGGGGGGCGGGAGGGGGGGGGGGGGGGGGGGGGGGGGGGGGGGGGGAGGGGGGCGCCGTGCGTGGAAACGGGCCAGCTGCTCGGTGCTCATGAAGGCCGACAGCCTCACGAAGGTTTCTTCTTCGATCTGCTGATGGGCGCTGCGCGCGGCTTCACGCTCGTTGCGCTGCTGCTCTCTGAGCGCCTCGTGCTTGGCCCGCTGCTCGCTCAGGACAGTGACAAACTGGTGGCTCTGGCTGCTGTCCAGTCCCAACTCCTGCGCCAGCTCCTCGGGATCCCTGGGCGGTGGTGGTCGGCGGCCGCCTTCGCCGTGATGTCTGCGCCCGCCCGGTGGCTCGCGGTCCTCGCCTGGCGGGCCGCGGTCATCGCGACGAGGCGGACGCTCGGCCTGGGCAAGCAGGATCGGCGCGTAGGCTTCGGCCACAGGGGATTGTGGCGGCTCTGTCGCGCTCAGCCAGCTGGCCGCGATCAGGGTCAGCATGTTCATCGATTGCTCTCCTCGGCAAGGGCGGATTGGCCCAGTGCCGAAGAGGATCAATCACAAAACGACAGGAACAATGGATTGAATGTGGAGAGCCTGCCGTGGTTGCCAACGGTCAGTCAGTCGCGGGAACCTGGTCGCCGCGCTGATAGCGCTCACGGTAGCGCTGGTAGAGCCGCTGCTGGCGCCCCTGCAGATTCACCGCCATGCCATCGATGTAGGCCCTGGTCAGTCGATTTCCGCGCATCTCCAGCACATCGCCTTCGCTTACGAACAGCGTTGCGCGCGCACCAACCTTTAGCGTGCCCAACTCATCGGCCAGGCCCAGCAGCTGGGCAGGGACGCTGGTGATCATCGCCAGCGCCTGTTCCGCGGGTACCCCATAGGTGCGCGCACTGCCGGCCTGAAAGGCCAGGTTTCGCGCGTTCATGTAGTACGAATGGGTAAGTGCAACGGTCACCCCGGCCTGATGCAAGTGCGCGGCCAACTGGTAGGCCTGATCGAAGGGGCTGTCGGGATAGATCGGCAGCCGATGGACCGCACTGATGACCACCGGAATGTTGCTCTCGACCAGCCGCGCGGCCAACTGCTCCGCTTCTGCCGCACCGACCCAGGCCATGGCGCTGATCTGATGGCGCTCGGCGAAGGCCATCGCTGCATCGAAGTCGGCGGCGTAGTCGGTGCGCACGTAGAGCCGGGCCGTGCCCTCGAACAGCGGGCCCAGCGCTTCCAGCTTGAGGTTGCGCGGCGAGGGTGCTGCGCGGCGGTACGTGCTGGCCTGAGCGAACAGGTCCTCCAACTCGCCCATCTGTCTGGCGTACTCCGGGTTCTCAGTCAGCGCCGCCTCCAGAGTGTTTTCATCGATTTGCGTTACCAGTCGCTGCGGCCAGTTGAGCCAGACGCCGTCATCGGCGCGCAGCAGCGCCTCTTCCGCGGTCCAGGCGTCGAGTTTCATCACCGAGGAGCGCCCGGAGATCAGCCCGCCGGTGGGCGCGATCTGCGCGCTCAGCACGCCGTTGAAACGTGTGACCGGCAGCAATTCGGAGTCGACGTTGTAGGCATCGGCGCTGCGCACGTTGGGGTTGAGCTCGCCGAACTCGGTGTTGTCCAGGGTGGCGCGCACCGCCTCCACTTCGATCAGCCCGAGGGTGGAATCGAGCAGGATCAGTCCGGGGTAGACGTGCGCCCCGACCAGATCGATCTGTTCGGCGTTCGCCGGCAGCTGGATTCGCGCTCCCAGCGCCACGATCCGGCCCTGGTCAAAAAGCAGACTGCCGTTCGCGATCACCTCGCCGTTGCCCAGGTGCAGGGTCCCGCCCAGCAGCGCGGTGGGCCGCGCGGTAGCCAGCGCAGATTCCTGCGCATGTGTGCAGACGGCGGCGCATGCCCACAGAGTCAGGGCAAGCAGCTGGGGCCAGCGGCGGCGTTGATTCAGCTCAGTGCGCATGGCTGGCTCCCAAGTATTCATAGCCGTTGAGGTCATCGCAGTGGAAGCGCTGCGCAGGCTTGGGTTTCGGCTTCTCGGTCTCGGCGCCGGCGGCCTTGGCCAGACGCATCTGCTGGATCAGGCGCTCGCGCTCGTCGCTGATCGCGCCGGCCATCGCTTCGGTCTGCTCGCGATCAAACTCGATGCGGCCGTCGACCAGGGTGTAGTCGGCGCGCGCGGCGATCGACAGCGGTGGAGCGCTCCACAGCACCAGATCGGCATCCTTGCCAACCCGGATCGAACCCATCCGCTCATCCAGATGCAGCAGCCTGGCTGGATTGAGGGTGACAAGCTTCCACGCCGCCTCTTCGCTCAGGTCACCATACTGGATGGTCTTGGCCGCCTCCTGATTGAGCCGTCGGGACATCTCGGCATCGTCGGAGTTGACCGCGGTGACCACCCCGGCCTGCTCCATCAGCGCGTTGTTGTAGGGAATCGCGTCGATCACCTCCATCTTGTAGGCCCACCAGTCGGCGAAGGAGGAGCCGCCCACGCCGTGTGCCGCCATCCGCTCGGCGACCTTGTAGCCCTCCAGGATGTGGGTAAAGGTGTTGACCCGGAACTGGTGGCGCTCGGCCAGCCGCATCAGCATCAGAATCTCGCTCTGCACATAGGAATGTGCGCTGATGAAGCGGCGCTGGTCGAGTACTTCAGTCAAGGCCTGCATTGCCAGATCAACCCGCGGCGCTGGCCTACTGCGCTGCTCGCGCGCCGAGAGTCGTCTCCATTCGGTCCACTGGTCGCGGTAGTGCTCGGCCTCGCTGAAGGCGTCTTCTAGGAACTGGGCAACCCCCATGCGGGTGTTGGGATAGCGCACCGACAGCGAATTGCTGGACTTCTTGACGTTCTCGCCGAGCGCGAACTTGATGAAGCCGTCGGCGCCGGCGATGAGCATCTGATCTGGCAGCGCACCCCAGCGCAGCTTGATCAGCGCCGACTGCCCGCCGATGGGATTGGCCGAGCCGTGCAGGATCTGCGCGGCCGTGACTCCGCCGGCCAGGTTGCGGAAGACATCGACATCGCCCGGGTTGAGGCTGTCGCGGATCCGCACCATCGCCGAATTGGTCGGGGTGTCGTTGATCGCCTGAACCGCGATGTGCGAGTGCTCATCAATGATTCCGGCGGTCAGATGGCGACCGCTGGCATCGATCTCGCGCGCGCCGCGGGTCGCCAGTCTGGTCCCAATTTCGCTGATCTTGCCGTCCTGAATTCGCACATCGGTGGCGCTGAGTACGCCGTCGGACTCATTGGTCCAGACGGTGGCGTTGCGGAACAGCAGATGGCTCTGCGCCGGCCGCTCGGTGCGGCCGTAGGCGCCCAGCGGATAGGTCAGCGGACCAGGCTCCGGCAAGAAGATCGTCGACGGCTGGTCGGGCTGGCCAGCGCCGGATATCGGCGTCAGCCGCCAGTTGCGGCCGTCAACCGCGGCGATTTCGCTGCCGCGCACTCGGCCGGCCAGCAGGATCGGCTTGCCCTCAACAATCAGCTCGATGCCGAGTCGGCCGCGATCCTGACGCCAGCTCAGCTTGTTCGACTCACCCTCGCGTGGGTCAAGTCGCTTGGCGCTGGGCTTGGCCCGGCTGCCGGTGACTTCGATGCGATAGCTTTGCTGATCCAGGCTGAGCTCCCAGGTCCCGCGCAGATCGGCTTCCACCGTGGCCAGCACATGGCGCTGACCGCTGACCCAGTTTTCGTAGATCTGCATGCTCGGGTCCTCAATGGGCGCCGAGGTCAGCAGCAGGTTGGCGGCAAATCCGGGTGCGATGCGGCCCAGTTGATGTTCGGCGCCGATCATCGCTGCCGGTGCAGTGGTCAACGCCTCAAGCGCCTGATCAGGGCTCAACCCGGCCGCCATCGCAGCGCGCAGATTGGGCCAGAAAGGTTTGTACTGATCGGCTTCCAGACCGGCGCTGGTCAGTGCGATGCGGGTCCCGGCGGCGCGCAGCCGGGCCGGGTTGAAGGGCGCGTGGGCCCAGTGCTGCAGCGCGCTGAGATCGGTCATCCGCAGTAGCGCCGGATCGCCTTGCTCCAGCGGTTTGGGAAAATCCAGCGGCACGACCAGATCGGCGCCGAGGGCGGCGACGGTCTGCGCGCGCTGGTATTCGTCTCCGCCGGCCAGATAGATCCAGCGCTGATCGAACTCATCGGCCACCCGCTGCGCTCGCAGCAGGTCCAGCCAGCCGCTCACCGCCATCAGTTGGGGCAGCGACTGGTTGCCCAGCAGCGCATCCAGCGACCGGTCCACGAAGGGTTTGGGGGACTGCGCCTGATACCAGCGGGCGTCATGGAAGGTCTGTCTGAGCAACGCCACCGCACCCATTGAAGAGATCGGGAAATCCTGCGCGCTGCTGCCCTTGCTCAGCGAGAAATGGGCGCTGGCCTGCGCGCGCAGCACCGCTTGCTGGGCCGGGCCGTCGAGCAGCGCGATCAGGGCGCCGCTGCCGCGCGCGACGCCGTCAGCGCGATGCGCCAGTACCACGGAGAAGCCCAGTTGGCGCAGCTGCTTGGCCTTATCCGGATCGGGCGCGAAGTGATCGACTGCCTGGAACTGTGAGCGGATCGCCTCGTTGCTGTTGAACGCGCCCGGCGTGGTGCTATCCATCACCTGTGCCGCGCTGTAGTTGAAGGGTTTGGGTGCGGCTGGTGCGGGCAGACCGTAACCCGAGTTGAGATCCACGAATCCGGCGTAAAGGTGCAGACCTTCCACTTCGATGGTGGCGTATTCAGCCGGCACCGGGAGCTTGTTGAGCGCGACGATCTTTCCGTCCTGCAGCCATACGTTGGCCACCTGCGAGGGCTGGTTTGGCGCCGGGTGAACGGTGGCGCCGATCAGCGCGAAAGCACCCTGGCGATGATCGTGCACGTCGTTGGGCGTAAAGGTCTGGGGCAAGTTGGTCGCAGCGCTTGCGAGCGACGCGGAGAGGCCGAACAAAGCCGATACGGCAGGCAAAAAAAGGCGCATTATCAATCTCGCGAGGTCGGCCGCGAGCGCGGCCCGCGCCGACCTTAACCGGGTCCGATCAAAAGTGAAAACGTCATAGGTCATGGATTGTGAGAGAGGGCAGCCGAGCCAGGGCGCGACCAGCGAAATCTGCGCGCAGCCCAAGATGGCCCATATCCGGCTCAACTCACGTTTCCACCGTTCAACGCAACCCCGTTGCCCCATCGAGAGTTTCCTATGAGCAGTTGTCGGTTGGCGCTGTGCCTGGCTTGCAGTCTGGGTAGCGCGGCGGTCTGCGCGCCGATCGGCAGCAGCTTCAGCTATCAGGGTCAGCTGCGCGAATCAGGACTGCTCGCCAATGGCCTCTATGATTTCCGCTTCTGCCTCTACGACGATCTGGTGGCCCCGGTCGCGCTTGCCTGCGCGCCCGACCACGATGACGTGCCGGTGGCCGCGGGCGTGTTCAGCGTCGATCTGGACTTCGGCGCGATGATCTTCGCCGGCGAGCAGCGGTATCTGGAACTACAGGTGCGCCCCGGCGCCAGTTCAGGGAGCTACACCCAGCTATCCCCAAGACAGCCCTTGCGTGCCGCCCCTGAGGCGCTGCGCTCGGCCAGGGCGGACAGCGCCGGCATGGCCGACAGTGCTGCCAGCGCGAGCAGTGCGCCATGGACCGGCTTGACCGGCGTACCTGCCGGCTTTGCCGACAATGTGGACGATCAGGGGGTGACCCAGATTACCGCCGGCAACGGTCTGATCGGCGGCACCATCACCGGCAGCGGGGCGATCAGCGTCGACCCGGCTCAGGTGCAAGCGCGGATCGGTAGCGGCTGCAATGACAGCACCTCGGTGCGCAGCATCGGTATCGATGGCAGCGTCAGCTGTCAGGTCAACGTCACCGCGATCGATCCGGGCGCTGCGATCAGCACCAGCTTCGCCAGCGGCGTCGCCACGGTCGGAATCACGCCGGGCGGCGTGGGCCAGACCCAGATCGATCCGACGCAAGTTCAGGTACGGGTACAGGCCAGCTGCGACGAAGGGCAGTATCTGCGCGCGATCAATGTCGATGGCAG
This sequence comes from Lysobacterales bacterium, assembly GCA_020442775.1. Taxonomy (GTDB): domain Bacteria; phylum Pseudomonadota; class Gammaproteobacteria; order Xanthomonadales; family SZUA-5; genus SZUA-5. Next base: position 6,098 of record JAGRJL010000030.1, read on the forward strand.
CGTGGTGTGCGAGCCGCTGGCGGTGGACATCACCCGTATTCGGACGCTGGTACCCGCCGCCGAAGCCTCACTGGGCATGGATCTGGCGGTGACCGCCGATGACCGTGCAGTGTTGGCCTACCGTGCTTCCGGGTCACAGCTGGCCTTCTATCGCTGCGCGACGCCCAGCTGCAGCTCCGGCAGTTCTCGGCTGCTGGAAGCCGGCGGTGGTGCGCCTTCGGTCACCTTGCGCGCCGATGGCCGACCGCTGATCGCCCATCAGATCCCCGGTGCCGAGGACCTGCGCCTGTACAGTTGCGACGACGTAGACTGCAGCAGCGGCAGCGGCCAGACCCTGGAAAGCGCGGGGCTGGTGGGTCGCGAGCCCAGTCTGGCGATCCGCCCCGATGGTCGCCCGGCGATCAGCTATCGCGACGAGACGCTGTCCGCGCTCAAGCTCTATGACTGCGTTGATGTCAGCTGCAGCGGCGGCAACGTGCGGGTGCTGGACAACGTCAACAGCCCCGGCATCCGCTCGGCGCTCGCAATTCGCGGTGACGGTCGACCACTGGTGGCCTATCTGGTCAACGCGACCGAAGATCTGCGCTTGTACCGCTGCAACGATGTGGACTGCAGCACCGGCGCCTCCTCGCTGCTGGATGGTTCGGTTGACGCTGCCGGACTGTTTCCGGACATGATCATTCGCGCCGACGGACGGCCGCTGATCAGCTATGCCGGGCGTCCCGGCGTCCTGCTGGTGCTGCGAGCCTATGACTGCGACAACGCCGACTGCACCAGCGGCACGGTGCGCTCGCTGCTGACCATTCCCGCAATCAGCGTTGGCGCCTACTCCTCGGCGACGGTCCGTCCCAACGGTCGTCCGCTGATCAGCTACCGCCAGGTGACCAATCCGCAGCTGGGGGTGTTTGATTGCGCCGATGCCGCCTGCAGCTCGGGCACCGGCTTCGGCCTGGACGCCAACGGCGATCCCGGGTTTGAAACCGCCATTGGGATGCGCAGTGACGGGCGCGCGCTGGTCGGCTACGGCATCAACAATGGCGCTCTGCGGCTGCTGGTTTGCGGCAACGGCAGCTGCCAATGATCCGCGGTTGCCTGGGCTTGTTGTTGGGGATTAGCGTGGCGCTTGCCGCGCCCGCCGGCGACTTCGAGCTGCCCAGCTACACCTCCGATAGCGGCGGCGGCTATTCCAGCGGTGGCGTCTACGCGGTCCAGGGCACTATCGCGCAGGTGGATGCGGACCCCCTGCATCCGGCCAGCGGCGGGCCCTGGGAGGTCGTCGGCGGATTCTGGCCCACCGTTGCCGAACGACCTGACGACCTGTTCGCCGATGGTTTCGAGGATTGAGCTCAGGCGCGCTCGTCGTCGAGCAACCGACGAAAAATGTCGGCACCCATCGCCGCATGCTCTGAGTGATCGACGCGCCCAGTATCGGCCAGCACTAGGCCCATGAAGAACGCCCATCCACGCGATCTCGCCTCGGCCTCGACGTCGCCCAGCTGTTCCAGACAGGCCTGACGAGCGCGGCGATCGTCAATCACGCTCCATAGACTGGCGTAGTCGACGGCTCGATCTCCCCGGCTGATATCCCCCCAGTCGATCACCGCGGAGAGCTGACCATGTTCGACCAGGATGTTGCGGGCATGCAGATCGCCGTGAATCCAGGTCAACCCGCTGGCGGGTGTCACTTCCAGGGCCCGCTCCCAAACCGCCAGCAGACGCCGATCGAGCAGATTAGTCTGTGCAAGCTTGGCGATCCGTTCCGCTGCCGCCGCACGCTTGTGGCTGAGCGGAACCCCGCGGGCAGGATTGAGCGGTAGATCGGCTGGCGCCGGTTGATGCAGTCGGTTGAGGAACTCCCCGAGTACCTTGGCCTGGTTGCGATCAGGGATGGCGCGATTGGCGGTGGCTCCAGGCAACCACGGAAGCACCGACCAGTGCAGCGGAAAACGGGCGCTGGGCACGCCGCAGTGGATCGGGACAGGAATCGGCAGCGGCAAGCGGGGCTGCAATCGCGGCAACCAGCGTTGTTCGTGTTGCATAAGTGCGTCGGCCACTCGCCGGCGCGGCACTCGCACGGTCAGGTCTGTGCCCAGTCGGAACATCATGTTGTCCCAGCCGGAGTCCAACGGTCGCAATGCCAGATCGGCGTACTGGGGACATTGTTCGCTCAGCAGCTGACGAACCAGCTTGAAGTCGATCGCAAACTCGGCGGGCGGTGATGCGCCGTGCGGCGGATTCAGCGCTCCCGGTGCGGCGGTGGATGCGGCACTCATGCGGCAACCAGATCGGCCAGGGTTCGCGCGATCTGCTCGTCTTCGCCCCCCGGAATGGCGGCCTCGGCGCTTTCCAGAATCAGACAACCCGACACCATCGACGGCTGCAAGCTGGACCAGGGCAGCTGCGCGGAACTGTAGCGCGGGACAATCCGACCGCTCAGGATGCAATCGCCGGCCAGCGACAGGGTGAACGGCTGGTACAGGAAGGCAAAGCTCGCACGCTCGGAGCCACGGTCGGCTGCGGAGAGCCAGCGGGCGCTGCTCAGCGGATCCAGTAACAGTGCGGCCAGGCGCGGGAGCCACTGGAGCTGATTGCCATCGATGCGAATGGCGCGATTGGGGAAGCCGCGTTCGCGCAGGACCTGATAGGCGTAGCGACGACAGCTCGGGTCAAGCAGCTGTCGGGTGCTGGCGTCAATCTGGAAGACGCTTAGCGCAACCTCAGGATGCAGCCGAGCAAGCTGGCCGATCGCGGCGAAGGCCCCGGCCGGGGTGAGCCAGTCGCGCAGGCGGCGGATCAGCGAGTCGCTGCGGCCGCGTGCGGTGCTGCTGGTGATTGCCACCGGCCCACCAGACTGGAGACTCATGGCGCCTCCAACTCGAAGGCTTCGAAGCGGGCCTTGGGGTAGCGCGTCCGCAGCGGGTTGAGCCATGACCAGTCGACCGGCTGAGCGCCGGGGCGCGCCTGCAACCCGCCAACCCCGCGCACTGGCTCCTGCATTGCCAACAGCGCGGCGTTCTCGCTGCCGGATTCGGCCAGCGCAAACGCGCTCAACTCGGGGATCGGCTGGTCGGACAAGACCAGCAGAAAGTACTCGCGCCCACCGCTGCTGCTCAGTCGCCAGTCCACAGTCTCGCCGCCAACCCGACCCGGCAGGCGGTGCTGACCCGGCGGCAGCGGGTTGTGCAGATCGCCCGTTTGCAGCGGAAACAGCTGAAATCGGTGCCCGGCCTGATCCTGATTGAAAACATGCACATAGGTGGCTTCGGGGAGCTGCAGCTCGAGCGTCAGACCCTGATCCAGGTGCAGCGAATCGCCCAACTGCAGGGCGCGCACACCGCTGTCGTCGAACGCCAGCCAGCGGACCTCGGAGAGCTCCGCCGGCGCCGGTGCCAGGATCCGCCAAAACAGGGCGAGCAGTCCCACGCTGGCCGCCAGGGCCGCAGCCGCCAGCCCATAGCGCGGTCTTGACGGTGCAAGTGCCGGTCCGGCAATCACCGCCGATAGCGCGGCGGCAAACTGGCCCACCGAGCCAAAGCGCTGGTCTGGTTCGATCGCCATTGCGCGCTCAACGGCGTCGATCAGCGCGAGCGGCAAGTCCGGCCGCACGTCGAGCAGGCGCAGGCGCAGATTCTTCTGGTGCGCGATGGCAATCGCCGCAGGGTCGGCGCCATCCACCGGGAACTCCCCGCTGGCCAGGCGAAACAGGACCACACCGAGCGCGTACTGATCGCTGGCAGCACTGGGTTCACCCTGATCAAACAGCTCCGGTGCCATGTATCGTGGGGTGCCCGCGGACATGCCAATTTCGCCGATGCGGCGCCCGGAACCCAGGTCGGCGACGATCCAGCGACCACTGGGGTGACGGAGAATGTTGGCCGGTTTGAGATCGCCGTGCACCACCCCGACTTGATGAAGCGCGCAGATCGCGCTGGCCAACTCCAGTCCAATCGCCACCAGACTGTGCGCGCCGGTCAGGGACTGCGACGCCAGCCATTGCTGCATGCTTTGACCTTCGACCAGTTCGAAGGCCAAGCCAATCCGTCCTCGGTCCTCCAGCGCGCCATAGACCTTGAGCACGTTGGGATGGTTGACCCGAGCGAGCAGCCGCGCTTCACGCAGGATGTCGAGTCGGCTGCGGCCGCGCGGGTCGATCAGCTTCAGCGCCACTTCGCGATTGAGCTCCGGATCGTGGGCCCGGTAGACCCGGCCGAAGCTGCCTTGCCCCAGTTCACCAACCACTTTCAAGGGGCCGAACTTTTCACCGGCCCGCAGCATTTCCACGGCCTCGACCGAGTCGCCGGCTGAGGTAGTCGCCGGATTGGTGCCGAATCCGCCGGCCAGCAGCTCCAGCTGGCGCAGTTGCTCGCGCAGAGTCGGGTCAAGCTGGTCTGCGAGTTGCCAGTCGAGCGGCTCACCGTCGGCAAGCTGCGTGGTCAGCTTGAGCAGGGCTGGGCTGTCGCTGGACATGCGCTAATCCACGCCACCTTGTTCGGCCATGAATTGCGCCAGGTTGGCCAGCGCCCGGGCCACTCGCATGCGCGCGGCATTGGCGCTGGGACTGTCGATCAATCGCGCTATCTCCTCGTTGCTCAACCCCAGCTCCACTCGCATCACCACCAGCTCGCGCTGGTCCTCGGCGAGTGCGGCGAGCGCATGCTCGTAGCGCTTGAGTGACTGCAGCGTCACCGTTCGTCCGAGTGGCGTTGCCTCGTTATCGACCAGTTCATGGTCGATGTCGACCTGCTCAGGACGGCGGCCCACGCGGCGTAACTCATCGCGCACCAGATTGCTCATTACCTGCCTCAAGAATCCATAGAAGGCGCCAGGTCCCTGGGAAACAAACGTCGGCAGGTTTTGAAATGCACGCAGCAGCGTGATCTGCACCAGATCGGCCGTCTCCGAAAGGTCACGGGCATGGTGAGGCAGGCGCCCGTGGGCCCAGCGGGTGAGTAACGGTAGATAGCGTCCCATCAGCCGCTCGCGTGCGGCAGCGTCGCCGGCTTGGCTCTGCTGGAGCAGTTCCAGAGTGGATTCGGGATCGGGGTTATTCATGCAGTGCAGGGGCGGCCGAGAAAGCACTATTAAAGCATCGCGTCGGGCCAATCCCACAGCGTTTGATAGGCCGTGCGTGCGCTTTTTTCACCGTCCGCGTTTGTTGCATCTGGATACTTTCGTCCGCCATGGCCAAGTTCATGTCCTCACCACTCCGAGTTGTGTTTCCCAGCCTGACCTTGTTGGTCGCGCTCACCCTGATCGGCTGTGAAAAAGAGAATGCGGGAGCAGCCGCAAGTACACCGACCGCGGCGCCCGCCGCGCAAACCAGCGCGGCACAACCGGCCGCCGATTCCGTGGTCGATGCCGTTACCGGCGTTGCCGAATGTGATCGCTTCCTGCACGACTACCGTCAATGCGTGAGCGCCAATGTCCCAGCGGCCAGCCGTGCTGCGGTGCAAACCGGTTTGGATCAGTGGAGCAAGTCCTGGAAGGAGATGGCGGCAAACCCGGCCACCAAGGAAAGCCTTCCGCAGATCTGCGCGCAGGCGCGGAGTGCGACACAGGCCTCTGCGCAGGCGTACGGCTGCACGCTTTAGCGTTCCTTGGTCACGGTCGCCTGGGCGCGGGCGACCGTGACCACCGACGTGGGAACAGGTCGTAGGCAGAGTTGTGCGCTGGCTGGACTGGTTACTGGACTACTCTGCGCCGGGCCGACATGTGCGCAACACTACTTCTGGAATCACCAGTGGATTGCCGGTTGCGACAACCGTCAGATCTGCACGGCAGTGACCAGCATGGCGGCCGCGGACGAATCGGCGACGCTGCGGCTGGAGTTTCGCTCGGGGCGCTCAGGTACGCTGCGGCTGCGGCTGCCGACGGCAGTTGAGGCTGCCGGGACAGCGAAATTGCAGATTGATGGCCGCCCTTGGGCGCTGGCGGTGTGCCCTTGCGATGAGCTGGAGGGTCAGTGTGGACTCGGTCATTGGCAGGCGCAGCTGCCACCGCTGGAACAGGTCACCCGCTTGCTCGAGCGGGGGCAATCGGTGATGGTGCTGATAGACGGTGACCAGCGGGCGCAGTTCTCGCTGCTCGGCGCTTCAGCGATACTGCGGCTGATCTCCCGGCGGCAAGGCGATGATCAGCAGGGACCATCGTTGTCGCCGCCGGTCGCACCGTCCCGGCAGGCCATCGTGCTGGATGGAAGGAATCGGGATCTGGCGATTGCCCGAGCGCGCTCGGCGCTGGCGGAAGACGCTTGTGCGATGGCAGCAGAAACCGGCCCGCAGGCTGATCAAGCCTGGGCAGTGGCGCCCAAACGCATTCTGGTTAAGGTCGGTTGCTGGGTGGCGGCTGATCGCAGCGACGCTGCCACATGGTACTTGCTCGACAGCGCCGGCGGTGTGGAGACCCTGCGCTTTGCGGTCCCCGATGGGGAGGGCGGAATGCGCTGGGACGAGGAGTTGGTCAATGCCCGGTTTGACCCTGATAGCGGGTGGCTGGAGGCCTTTCAATGGACCCGCCCTCAGGGTGACTGCGGCAGCTTCGGTCGCTGGCGCTGGGACGGTGGCGGTTTTGAGCTGGACTATTTCGCCAGCATGCACAACTGCCGCGGAATCCCGCTGGCTTACTGGCCGGTGTTGTGGCGAGGCGGCAATTCAGGGGTTGACTCGGGAAGCTTCACTGACCCGGCCGATTCAAAGCCATCGGCCAGCAACTGTCCGGGATCGTCGAGTTCGACTGCGCCGCGATCACAGTCGGCGATTCCGTCGCCGTCGCCGTCGCGCGGTCGCGACCGACCGCGTTGATCGAACGCCACGCAGTTGCTGACGACGGCGTTGTCGAGCGCCGCAGCGCCAGGAAGGTGCGTCGCAGTGAAGCCGCCGTGATCGGCGAGACCCGACAGCTCTGGACTGGCGTCCAGCAAATCGCTGGCTTGCGCGGCCAGCGCGCAGCCTTGGCTGTCGCCAATCAGATTGCCGCCGGTCGACTGCAGGCTATTGCAGTCGGGTGCGAGGCTTCCCGGACCGTTGTTGGCGATGATGGTGTTGCTGGCAAAGACCAGGCCAAAGCCGCCATGCACATCCAGGATTCCGCCGACGATGGCAAACGACGGCGGCGTGGCCCGGTTCCCGGTAATCGTGCAATGGCGCAGATCGATGACTGCGCCGCCGTCGTTGAGGATTCCGACGTCTCCGCGATTGTGACTGATAGTGCAGTTCTCCAAGATCACCAGATTGCCGTCGTTGCTGATCAATGCACCGGCGGTTTGGGCCGAGTTGTGTGCAATCAGCGACCGTTGCAGATGGACCGGGGCTCCCTGGTCAGCGTAGATGCCACCCACCTCGGCGGCGCGATTGCGGCTAATCTCGCTGTCGAATAGCTGCAGGCAGCTATCGACCCCGCGGGTTGCGATCCCGCCTGCGCGGGAAAATGGCGCGATCTGTGGGTCTTGGTTGTCAATGACGCGCAGTCCCTGTCCGTGCAGGCAGCCTGCGTTATCAATGCCCACGCCACCGCTGCTGGCGCGCAGGGCCTGATTGTCATGCACAACTACGTTGGTCAGGCTCAGATTCACGGCATGGCCGATTCGAAGACCGGCGCCATTGTTTTGGCCAGGGCTGGCAGGCAGGTGACCGCCGCGGATGCTGAGCCCTTCGATGGCAACTTGGATGGTCACCCCCGTGCTCGAGAGATCCACGACTCGATCGAGCCCTTGGGCGTCAATAGTCGTTGCGGCCGCGCCGGCACCGCGCAGGCTCAGCGAGCTGCGAATGTCCAGATCACCCTGAGCACCAAGGTCTTCCGCCTGGCCGCCGATGGAAAGACCGTAGACACCGGCAGAAAGGATGATCGCGTCGGCAGCCGGATCGCTATTGGCTTGCTGAACCGCCGCGCGCAGCGTGCAGGTGCCTGCGGCGCTCAGACAAAGACCGTCCGCGAGGCTGAGATCTGCACCGTCGGCAAGGCTGTCGACGACGAACACGGCCGCGATCGCAGGCTCGGTTGCGAAGAACGCTGAACTCAGAGCCAGCGCAATGGAACCAGTCAACAAGGGTCGATCGAACACTGCGGCATGGATTCCTGGTTGGCGTGGACTACCGCTGCAGCGCATGCTCGGTCAGTCAAACGTCAGGCGAGGCCCCGGTGCACGAGGCTTCTGGCGAGGATCGCGATCAGTTCTCGATCGTTGTGCGCTCCAGCCCCTCAATGACGTTAGATACCGGGTCTGATTGGCGCCGAGGACTACTCCATTGCAGGATTTCGAACTGACTCCGCTAGTGTTTCCCGCGCTGCCAAAGCTGCCCTCTGACGGGATCTGGATGCTCGAGCAACTGAGCCGGCGCAAGGGGCGCCGGGCCCAGGCATTGCTCATCCGGCAAAGCCGATTTGATGGAGATCTGGTGCTCAGCGATGATCGCGTACCGTCCAGCAGTTGGTACGGCGATCGTCAGGTCGAGGCGCTGATCTGCACCGGTGACCTGCAAATCAATGGTGACCTGATCGACGACAGCAGCCACGCCAAGCCGATATTGATCGTTACTGGGTCGCTGCACTTGCGCAGCTGGCTACGCGGCGGAATGTCGGCCTTCATTGACGCCGAAGTGCGCGCCAGTGGCTTTGTCGTCGGTCACTACAATGACAGCGCGTTGATGGTCGGCGGCGACCTCAAGGCGGCCGGCTACTTACCCAGAGCCCGACCCTACAAGGACTGTCCCCATATTCTTCCTCATCAGTTCGGTGGCCGTATCGACGCCCGAGAATTGGACGTGGGTGATATCGATCCGCAGGGACTACGCGAGCACTTCGATCCGGGCGTGCTGACCGAAGAGGACGGCGAGATCTATCTTGACGAGCGGGCGGTGCTGTCTGCGGTCCGTGAGCGGCGCCCGGTGTGGCGACTAGCCGCAGATCGGGTGGAACAGGAGCAGGTCTGAAAGTCGGGTGCCGGCGCACAAGAATCTGGCGCCTGTTGTCTGGTTGGCGATCCACCTCGCAATCGATCTGGTCGACGGCCGTGCGCTCCCGCGTCGCCTGGCGTTTCCCTTCGCACTTCCATCGATTCGAGTGCGACCACCATGTTGGCCAACCTACTCCGAACCACCCTGGTCCTGTTCGCGTTGCTGCTTGCCTTGCCAGCGGACGCAACGGTCTATTGCGTAAACACCGCATCGACCGTCGCCAGCGCAGTCAATCAGGCCAGCGGCGCTGCCTCCGGAACCGTCCAGGACATCCGGGTGCGCACCGGCACCTATGTTTTCGGATCCTCGCTGTCGTTCGGCGCCGGCAATGAGGACAAGACCTTTGAGCTGACCGGTGGCTGGAACAGCGACTGCTCTGCGCGGGTGATCAATCCGGCCAGCACCATCATGACCGCGGCCACGCCCGGGGCGATGAATTATTTCTTCCAGGGCAATCAGCGGCATTTCCGCATTGAAGGCATTCGCTTCGAGAACTTCGGCAGCTTTTCGCTGCTGGAGAACGTCTGCCCCGCGGCCGCGTCCTGCGCCTCCACCGAGACCGTTCGGGTGCGCTACAACCATTTTCGCAATGGCCGTCACGTTCGCGTGCACGCCCATGACGCGCAGACCTATGTGGTTGCGAACAATTTGTTCGAAGGTCTGACGGGACAGAGTCTCAATAGTACGGAACCGGCAACGATCGACTTGAAGTACGCGGTCGAAGACAGCATCCCGCAGGTGATTTTCAACACCTTCTCGATCGCCTGTACCAGCAGCAAGCCTGGACTACAAATCCATAGTCAAAAGCTGAACTCGCTGTTTTCCCACAATATTTTGGCGACCAGCGGCTGTAGCACCACGTTTCGCGTCGACAGCGATGACAGCGGCAAGGCCTGGCGCTTCAGGAACAATCTCTATCCTGTGGTGAACAGTGGAATCGCGCCTGTTGCTGGATCATCGGGTGATCTGATTGGTGCCAATCCGCAGTTCGTCAGCAGCAGCGACTTTCATCTGCGCGAGACCGCGCCGGTATCGCCAGCGATCAACGCCGGTCAAACCCCGGTGCAGGCAGGGCAAGATCAGTTGGCGGTGCCAGCCCAGGATCTGGACGGCCCCGCCGGTGTTCGCTTGGTCGGTACCAAGTTCGACATGGGAGCCTTTGAGTCGGCCGTTTCGAACTCGCAGGTCATCACCGTCACCAACAAGAACGACAGCGGCACCGGATCCTTGCGTGAAGCAATCGTCAGCGCCAACGCGACTGCCGGTCCGCAGAAGATCGAGTTCAACCTGCCTACCTGTAACCCAGCTCAGGTGATTTTCCTGCAAAGCCCGCTTCCGGATGTCACCGATACGTTGGAAATCGATGGTTTCAGCCAGCCGGGCGCGTCGCCCAACACGCTCTCCATCGGCAGCGACTCGGTCATCTGTCTGATTATCTCGGGCTTGAACCAAACCCTGGCCCAGGCGATTCGGGTACCGGACAGCGTTCCCTCGGGAGTCTCCCTCACGGTCAAGGGACTGGCCTTCTCGACCTTCCTCGATACCGTGGTGATCCGGCTGCAGGGCGGCAGCGGCCATCGAATCCAGGGCAACTTTATCGGCGGAAAGGGACCGGGCAACCTCAATCTGCTGTCCGTCCTGGCGGGAATCCGGGTACACCTGAATGCTCAGTCGGTGCTGATCGGTGGCCCAGAAGCTGAGGATCGCAACAGCTTTGGCGATGCCACCTCGAGCGCGATCATCCTGCAGGATGCATCCAGCACCAATCATGTGGTGCAGAACAACTACATTGGACTGGCGCCCGATGGCATGCAGATTTCGACCATCGGCGCCAGCGGTGGCGGCAATGGAATCTTTGCCAGCAACACGCCCGGGGTGAAAATCCTCGACAACGTGATCTCTGCCGTCCCCAACGGGAACGCCATCTTGATCACCGGTGCGACTGCCACAGGGTATGAGATCGGCCGCAACAAGCTCGGAACCAGTGCGTCCGGTGTCGCATTGGCTCAATACCGCAATGGCACCGGCATTTCGATCGCCAATGGCTCCGGTGGGCACATGATCGGAGGCCTGGGCAACGTCAATGTATCCAACACCATCGCCAATACCGCGGCGGCGGGTGTGCACTTGCAGCCCTCGGCCGGCAGCGGAACAACGATCCGCCCCAACCGAATATTCGCCAACGGCATCGACGGCAGCGGACTGGGGATCGACATCGGCCAGTTGGGCGCCCTGCCTAACGATGCTGGTGACGGAGATGGCGGCCCCAATAACGGTCAGAACAAGCCGGTGATCACCGGTTCGGTGGTCAACCCGGACGGCAGCAGAGAAGTCTCCGGCGTTTTGTCTACCATGAACGGCAGCCACCTGGTGGACATCTACCGCTCACCGGATTGCCCTGGCGGCCGCGGAAATATGCTGAACCTGGTAGGAACAGAAACGGTAAACGTGGTGTTGCTCGGATCCGCGGCGTTCACCGCGACCATCCCCGGTGGCACACCAGGCGTGTTGACTGCGGTCGCGACGCGGATCTCCAACGGCGACACCAGTGAGGCCAGCGACTGCTTCTTCGAGGCCAACGAAACTACGACCGCCATCACCACCGACAGTCCCGATCCTTCGCAGTTTGGCCAGGGCATCAACGTTGGGGTGATCGTCACCAGTCCTTCCGGAGGAACCCCGAGCGGCTCCGTGACCATCAGCGGTCCAGGAGGATCTCAGTGCACCGCCAATCTCAACGGTGGCGTCGGTTCCTGCCAGTTGACGAGCACCACGGTTAGCGCTGGGATTCTAGAAATCACTGCAGAGTACAGCGGGGACGCCAGCTTTCTCCCCAGTAGCGACACCGAAGCACACGTTTTCAGTGCTGCGGCCACGGTGACGACGATTACCTCCGATGCACCAGATCCGTCTCAGGTGGGCCAGCCTTACACGGTCCAGGTTGAAGTGCGCCGCCAGCACGACAATACCCTCGCTGGCGGAGGCGGTACGGTCACCGTCAGCGATGGGTCCGGTCAGACCTGTATGGGCGACGTGACCGGTGGCCTGACAAGCTGTCAGCTCACCAGCGTGACCGCCGGCAGCAAGATCCTGACCGCGACATTCGGTGGCAACGCCTTTCACACCGCTAGCAGCGGTACCCAAACCCATACCGTGTTGCCCGCCGCTACCACGACAACGATCACCTCCGATGCCCCCGATCCATCAGCGGTTGGGGAATCCTACACGGTGGCGGTGACGGTCGCCGCCAACCCGGGTGCGGGACAGCCGGTCGGTACGGTGGCGGTCAATGACGGCAGCGGCGCCAGCTGCATGATCACCCTGGCCAACGCTAGCGGCAGCTGTCAGCTGACCAGCACCAGCCCGGGCGCCAAGACCTTGACCGCGAGCTACAGCAGCTCCGGCCAGGCCTTCGCCAACAGCGCCGATACCGAACCCCACCAGGTTGGGCCGGCGGCCACCACGACGACGATTACCAGCGATGCACCGGATCCGTCGCTGGTCGGTCAGCCCTACACCGTCGCGGTAACGGTCGCGGCGGCGGTGGGTACACCCACCGGCGGGGTTTCAATCTCCGACGGCAGCGGGGCTAGCTGCACCGCCACTCTTAGCGCGGGTGCGGGAAGCTGCCAGCTGACCTCAACCAGTGCCGGCGCCAAGACCTTGACCGCAAGCTATGCCGGTCAGGGCAGCTTCGCGTCCAGCAGCGACACCGAGCCGCACCAGGTCAATTCGGCTGGACCCGCCCCGACGATGACCGATATCACCGTACACACTCCCAATCCCAGCCGCGTCGGCGAACCGTTTACCGTGGGCATCACCGTTACCAGCGATGCCGGCACCCCAACTGGCAACTTCACCATCGACGCCGGCCTGGGCGGGCAAAGCTGTCAGGGAACGCTATCGAACGGCAGCGGCAGCTGTCAGCTCACTTACCCGAACGTGGCCAGCGGGCTGTTGACTGCCTGCAAGCAGGCCAATGCGACCTTCGCTGGTAGCTGTGATGGCGAGGTTCACATGAGCATCAAGGCCGACACCAGCCTGGATCTCGGCGCCTTCGTTCCGGACCCGGTGAATGTCGGATCGGCACTGACCACCAACGTGGGGTTGAGCGTGGTCGCCCCCGGCGCAGGCATGCCGACCGGCACCATTCTGGTCGCCGCCAGCGCGACGGAGCAATGCACCATCACGCTGCCGGCTACTCAGTGCCAGCTGGTGCTGACAACGGTCGGTTCGCGAAACATCGATGTGAGCTACCCCGGCGATGCCAACTTCAACGGCACCAATCGTTCGACGATGGTGAATGTGGTGATCCCACCAGACGAGCTGTTCGCCAACGGTTTTGAATGATGTGCGTGGCACACCAGGACGGGGCCTTTGGCCCTGTCCCGGCGGGCGTCGATGGCCACGCAGGGAACCCATGCTGCGGTTCGCTGATCCACGCTCGGCAGATGATCGTGTCAATTCTCAAGGCGTGTCAATTCTCAAGGCGAGTTCGTGCGCTTTGTCCTTTGTCGACGTTTCAAACAGGGAACAACACTCCGCAGCGATGAAGGAGTAATACTCATGCCAGGGCCGACCACTCACGCCTCACGCCGTCAAAGCGCGTGTCCCCCTCGACAGCCCCGGCCCGCCCCTGGCCCCAGGCAGCGGCGGTGGGGAGGAGTGGTCGGCATGGCACTCTGCCTATGGGTTGTGGGAATGGCCCAGGCCGAAGTCCCCAATCCGCCATTGCAGCACCCGATCGTGTTCGTGGCGCAGATCCCGCCGATGCGCGGTTACCCCTCGCTCAACGACGTCTTCACCAACCACATCGCCAGTCCGGAACCGGCACCTCGCGGCAGCGATCTGTACATTCTTTATCCCGATGGCAGCCTCAAGAATCTGACCGCCGCCGCCGGATGGGGCTGCACTCAGCCAATCTGCGAAATTCCCGGATCTCCTTCACAGCCCGGCTATCCCGAGGCGCAGGACCCCAAGGGCAATCTGGGGGGAATCGCGGTGCGCGATCCGGAGCCGTCCTGGGATGCGCAGAAGGTGGTGTTCAGCATGGTGGTGGGCAGCCCCTCGCGCTTTCAGGTCCATGAGTGGCGCTGGCAGCTGTTCGAGATCACTGGCTTGGGCCAGGCGCAAACGCCGGTGATTAGCAAGGTCGCCAATCAGCCACCCTGGTCCAATATCCAGCCCAGCTATCTGTCCGACGGCAGAATTCTGTTTAC
>JAGRJL010000455.1 GCA_020442775.1 Lysobacterales bacterium
CGCATTCCAGATTCGCTTCGTCCACAACCTGGGGGGCGCGACGGAACCAACCGCACTGACCGCGGTCTGAGCGCCTTTCCGTACTGAAGCGAGTCCGCACCCATGCGCACTATCCTCGCCGCGATCGCCCTCATCACGCTCTCTGCTGGCGCATTCGCGCAGCCCACCGGCCAGTTCGTTGAAGGGACCCACTATGAGCGGGTTTCCGACGCGCCCTCAGCGAACACTGACGGCATCGAAGTGCTGGAGGTATTCAGCTATGGCTGCCCGCACTGCGTATCGATGCAGCCGCACCTCAAGGCCTGGTTGGCGAGCAAACCGGCGCAGGTCAAGCTCAATCACATGCCGGCCACCTTCAGGCCCGACTTCGAACTGTATGCGCGCGGCTATTACGCGGCCGAATCCATCGGTCTATTGGCGCAGACCCATGAGCGCATGTTTGCCCTGGCCGAAGCCAGCCATGGGAAAGTCCGCAACATCGACGACCTCGCCGGACTGTATGCCGAGCTGGGCGTGGATGGTGAGAAACTCAAGGCCGTCGGCAAGTCCTTTGCGGTGGACATGCGCATCCGCGAGGTCAACCAGCGGCTGCCCAAGCTGAAGGTCAGCTTCACTCCCAGCTTCATCGTTGCCGGCAAGTACCGGGTCAAGAACGAGGCACTGCACAGCCCGGCGGAGATCTTCGCGGTGATCGATTTCCTGATAGCGAAAGAGCGCGCCGAGCATTGACCGATTGGGTGCTCGACAGGGGCCAGCATTGCCCGATTCGGGTCTAGCCCGGCTTCAGGGATCTTCGAAGGAATCGGCAAACTCGAAGTCGCCGGCCAGCGCTGCCGGCGCCATCAGAATCCCCGCGCCGGCGGTTCGGTCATAGCCCGGCGTGCCGGTGTCGACCGCGCTGTTGATCAGCGCCTGCTTGACCTGTGCAGCGCCGGCCAGCGGAAAGCGCTGCAAATACAACGCCGCGACGGCGGCCACGTGCGGCGCCGAGGCGGATGAGCCAAAGAAAGTCTGCCACATGGTGGTGGTGGTGCTGACCCGATCCGCCGCCAACAGCTCCGGGGTGAGCTGCAGGACGCCGCCAAGCCCCTGCGGCGCCCTCGCCGATAGCGGCGAGCCGCTCGCGTCGAAGAAGACCCGGCGATAGCCATCGGAAGTGAACTGTTCCGGCGGGTTCTGGGCGCCGCCAACGAAAACCCCGCCGGCCCCCAGTGTATGAACTCCGACCGCCCCCACTGAAATCTGATTCAGACTGCCGCCATGACCGATCGACTGGCGGTCGGTCCCGATCGCCAACAAGCTACCGTTGGTATTGAGATGGAAATACACATCGTTGCCGCTGAACTTCACCACCACCAAGTGACTGTTGGTTCGATCAGCGGCACTTAGCAGCACCTCCAATGCATCATCATCGCCGTCCTGGGTCCCGGTAGAGGCATCGACCACGCTGAGCATGGATGGGCTGAGCAGAAACAGATCCAGATCATCGGCGGCCTGACCGGCAGGATTAGCCCACTGCAGGGTGATCGGAAAGCGCGCCGACGCACCATCGTTGGTGATCCGGTCGGTCGCGCTGCCGCCACCAAAATCATGCGCAGCAATCCCGGCACCGGTGAGCGGTGCGGGCAGCATCGTGGCACTGAACAGCCCTTCGAAAACGCCGGAGAGTCCGGCGTCGAAGTTGAAGAAGTTGCCAGCTGCGGTGACGTAGACCGCACCATCGGCGACTACGGTGTCGATGGCTTGAGCGATGATTCCGGGCTGAAACACCGGCTCGGTCAGAAAGAATGCGTCGTCGATAATGACCCGACAACCCGCGGCACGCAGGCCCAGGATGTTCTGCGCCATCACCGTCGGGTTCGGACCGGCGGTGGCAAAGCCCAGGCTCGCTCCGGGCGCCAGGTCGTGAATGATCTCCAGCAGCGCGGTGCCCTCGCTGGTCCCGTTTCCTGCCTGTCCCGGCAGCACCAACACGTTGCCGGGCAGTTCGCCGCTGGCCTGAATCTGGCTCAGTTCGTTGACGCTGTCGGAGATCGCGCAGACCATCACCCCGCTGCCGTCGACGTTGTATTGCGCGCGCGCCTGGTCTGCCGCATGTCCGGCATCGCCCTGGCTGATGGTCGAGCCTTGGCTGGCTCTGGAAGCAGTGACTGGAGCAGTTGCCAGCGGCACCCGCATGCCGTGGGTGAATCCGCCCAGCGCGCTGCGGATGGCGCGCACTGCGGAATGCTGGGCGATCTTCTCCACTCCGTCCAGGCCGATGCTGACCTGCAGCAAACCCGGATCATCCCGTTCAATGTCGCCCCCCAGGGCGACTATCTGCGCTTTCAGAGAGGCGTCGTCTGCCGCCTGAATCTCCACCTCCACCCGCCCATCGAGCGCCCTTCTAAGACCCTGACCCAGGTTCGGAATCGCGCTGACCAGCGAGTCGCCGCGCGCCCTGGCGATGGCGTAGAGCAGGGTCGAGTCCAGCTTTCGCTGAACCGGCGTACGCTGCCTCTTTTGCTCAAGCAGCGCTTCGACCTGTGCCAGTGCCGACGGGGGGATGAGTTCGCTGCTGCGGGCCGCTGAGGGAACCGTAGCAAGAAGCGCAAACGCGGCCGCTGAAAGCCACGGGCATTCTGTTCCTGAGGCATTTTGAACCATTTCAGTCTCCGAATTTTGGGCGCAGCGACACCGGCCGGCCTGGGCCGAGATGTCGCCGCGATAGCGGACTAGTTCTGCGGGAAGCAGGCCCGGGTAATGGAGCGGAAAGTGCTGCCCGCAGCGTGGGTTTGCACAAAGGCGGAAGTCGCGTTGCTGGGATCGACTTCAGCCACTCCGCCACCATTGCGTGCCGACACCAGCCAGTTGCCATTGCGCAGCGGTTGCATCCCGCGCGGGTTGTAGTTGCCGTTCGGTCCGACGCCGATGGTGACCGCGCCCAGATTGGGTGCGCCATCGTTGAAAACCTGAATCTGGTTGGCGCCGAAATTGGCCAGCGCGTAATTGCCGTCAAACAGCCGGCTGATCTGATAGGGCGTGCCCAGTCCGCCCGCAATCAGCAGACGCGGGCTGCTGCCGTCGGCAGGGTAGAGAAAGACCTGGTCGTTGCCGCTGCTGGCGCTGTCGTCGGTCAGAATCACATCGCCGTCGGCCTCCACCACGATCCCGCTGGGACGACCGGCACCGGTCACCTGCTCACC
>JAGRJL010000456.1 GCA_020442775.1 Lysobacterales bacterium
TGGCAGGCCTCGCAGCGGCCGCCGCGGACGTTGAAGCTGAAGCGGCCGGGCTTGTAGCCGCGGGCGCGCGACTCGGGCACCTGTGAATAGAGGTCGCGAATCGGTGTGAACAGGCCGGTATAGGTGGCCGGATTTGAGCGCGGGGTGCGACCGATCGGGCTCTGGTCGATGTCCACCACCTTGTCGAATAGTTCCAGCCCCTCGAAGCTCTGCAGCGGCGCGGGGCGAGCGCTGGCGCGATTTAGTTCGCGCGCCGCCAGCCGGTACAGGGTGTCGTTGATCAGGGTGGACTTGCCGGAGCCGGAGACCCCGGTAACGCAGACAAACAGACCGGCGGGAATCTCCAGGTCCACCGACTGCAGGTTGTGTCCGGTGCAGCCGCGCAGGCGCAGGATGCGCTCCGGATCGGGCGGATTCCGCTGCGGTATCTCGATGCAGCGCGCGCCGGACAGATATTGCCCGGTCAGCGACTCACTGCTCGCGTAGATGTCCTTGAGCTGTCCCTGGGCGATGATCCGACCACCGTGTACGCCAGCGGCCGGGCCGATGTCGACGATGTGATCGGCCAGCCGGATCGCGTCCTCATCGTGTTCGACCACGATCACCGTGTTGCCCAGATCACGCAGGCGCCGGAGGGTTCCCAGCAGGCGCTCGTTGTCGCGCTGGTGCAGCCCGATCGACGGCTCGTCCAAGACATACATCACCCCGACCAGCCCGGCCCCGATCTGGCTGGCCAGCCGAATGCGCTGGGCTTCGCCGCCGGACAGGGTCTGCGCGGTGCGATGCAGGGTCAGATAGTCCAGCCCCACGTCGACCAGGAAGGTCAGCCTGTCGCTGATTTCCTTGACGATCTTCTTTGCGATCTCGCCGCGCCAGCCCGGGAGTTCCAGTTTGTTGAAGAAATCCAATGACTTGGCCACCGGCCATTCGCAGATTTCCGACAACGGGCGATCTGCGACCAGCACATTGCGCGCAGCGCGGTTCAGTCGCGCGCCGGCACAGTCCGGGCAAGGCTTGTCGCTGATGTAGCGCGCCAGTTCCTCCTTGACCGTCGGACTCTCGGCCTCGCGGTAGCGGCGCTCCAGAATCTTCAGCACCCCGTCGAAGGTCTGCTGGCGAATCATCCGCTTGACGTTGCCGGCGCCGTAGCGGAACTCGATCTTCTCCCCATTCGAACCGTACAGGATGGCCTGCTGGTGGGCGGGTTCGAGCTGATTCCACGGGGTGTCCAGCTCGAAGCCATAGTGCCGGGCGAGCGACTGGATCAGCTGGAAATAATAGGGATTGCGCCGATCCCAGCCGCGCAGCGCACCGCTGGCCAGCGAGGCGTCGGGGTTCAGGATCAGCCGCTCGGGATCGAAGAATTCGATCACTCCAAGTCCATCGCAGCGGCTGCAGGCGCCCATCGGCGAGTTGAAGGAAAACAGCCGCGGCTCCAGTTCGGACAGGCTGTAATCGCACACCGGGCAGGAGAACTTGGCCGAGAACAGCAGCGGCGCGCGCTCGGGGTCATCCATGTGCACTACGCTGGCCAGGCCGTCGGCCATCTTCAGCGCGGTTTCAAAGGATTCGGCCAGGCGCTGCTTGAGATCCTCGCGCGGGCGGAAGCGGTCGATCACCACTTCGATGGTGTGCTTCTTGCGCAGCGCCAGCTCCGGCACTGCGTCCAGTTCGTAGACTTCGCCGTCCACCCGCGCGCGCAGAAAACCCTGGCTGCGCAGCTGGTCGAAGATCTGCTGGTGTTCGCCCTTGCGCTCGCGCACCACTGGGGCCAGCAGCATGTAGCGGTCGCCGGGATCCAGCGCAATCACCGTATCGACCATCTGGCTGACCGTCTGCGCGGTCAGCTCGTGACCGTGATCGGGGCAGCGCGGGGTGCCGGTGCGGGCGTAAAGCAGGCGCAGGTAGTCGTAGATCTCGGTGATGGTGCCGACGGTAGAGCGCGGATTGTGCGAGGTGGACTTCTGCTCGATGGAAATCGCCGGCGACAGGCCCTCGATGTGGTCCACGTCGGGCTTTTGCATCATCGACAGAAACTGCCGCGCATAGGCCGACAGCGACTCCACGTAGCGCCGCTGACCCTCGGCGTAGAGGGTGTCGAATGCCAACGAGGACTTGCCAGAGCCGGACGGGCCGGTGATCACGATGAGCTTGTCGCGCGGCAGATCCACATCCACGTTCTGCAGATTGTGGGTGCGCGCGCCGCGGATCGAGATGGTGTCCATGTAGCCGAATTACCTGTCAGTGCAATCAGCCCGTCATCCTAGCAAGGCGCTACTGACAGGAGGATGGAAGGAAGTGGGGGCGGGTGGGGCCGATGCAATGGTTCTAGGCAAGGAATTTCGCCCTTACCGGCGACCGCCGTAGTCCTTCGGCATTGGCTCGGAACCCCGCAATTCCTTGCCCGGGGGGCCAGGCTTCGGCGCCCTGGACCGCGGGCATCTTGCCCGCATCGCTTCCACCACCCAATTAATTGCCGTGAATCATCGTCCATGACTAGCCGCGCCTGTCCAAGGCCAATCGCCTGGTTCGGCGCAAAGGCCTGCGCTTACTGGGTTTCGGCGGATGTAGTCCCGCACCTTTTCAAAGTGTTCCTCATCGCGGATGTAGCGATCGAAATAGTCGACCATCCAGACCGAGCCGGATCGGGTCAGTGCTTCGTTGATCCTTTTCGAGGTGAACGATTTCCAGGAATGAACGATCTCGGGCAAGGTGTGAAATTGGCCCGTGTCCGATTCGGCCGGTGTCGCGGATCCATCCGCCATACCGGATTCAATTAGCACGTGAACGTGATTGGGCATGATGGTCCAGTCCCACAGTCGATAGCGGATGCCGTCGAAGTGCAGCAAAGCGTTCTTGACAATGGCTGCGGCCCGCTCATCGGCCAAAAGACACTCCCCCATTCCCGAATCGGCATAGCGTTCGATCAGTCGCTGTAGTTTGCGAGCCTGGACCCGGTCGTTCGTTAGGTTTGTTTCGCGATCGAGTTCGGCTTTCCATCGCTCAATCAAGTCCGCAGGAACTGCGTCGGCGAGCCTGAATGTCACGAACTGCAGGAGTTCGCTGCCGTCGATGTGAGGGAGATAGCCACGTGAATGCCAACCCTTGGGCTTACCTTTCCTAGGCCCCTGCATTTGAGTTTTCCGGCACTTGTCCATCCTGCGTTGGGCTCCGGCTCATGATAAACGTTCGAATCAGCGCCCTGGACCGCGGGCAACTTGCCCGCACGCTGTTCACGATGATGGTGGATCCAAAGCGATGCGGGCGGGACGCCCGCGGTCCTCAAGCGTGCCTCATTGGTAGCTGAAGAGGGGAAACGTGGGCATCGGTTCTGACCGCGGGCATCTTGCCCGCATGATGTTCGCGATGACGGTAGATCCAGAGCGATGCGGGCGGGACGCCCGCGGTCCTCAAGCGTGCCTCATTGGTAGCTGAAGAGGGGAAACGTGGGCATCGGTTCTGACCGCGGGCATCTTGTGTCGGTGGCGGTCGTAAATT
>JAGRJL010000457.1:0-694 GCA_020442775.1 Lysobacterales bacterium
CTGATCCGGGTCGACGCCGAAGGCAACGAAAGCGAGGAGCGCCAGCAGCCCGGCGCCGACGTGCAGGCGCTGCGCGCGCGGATCCTGGTGATCGTCGAACGGGAGGGCAAGACGCTTTCGGCGGTCAACGCGGGTCTGTTTGCCGGTCGCCTGGCCGATCAGGTTGGGGTGCGCATCACTGAAGTTCGTCGGGAGCTGGCCAACAAGCTGGTCCGCAACTACTGTCTGGCCAAGGGCATCGCGGTGGCGGTCAATCCGATTCCGGTCGCCGATCTGCTCTCCGCCGCAGCGCTGGATGTTTCGCTGGTGGTCCATCTGAGCAAGCTCTATGGACTGCCGCTGACCCGCACCGAAGCCGGCAAGCTGGTCGCCACCATCGTCGCCCAGTTGGCCGTGCTGATGGGGGCGATCTGGGGCGTACACCTGGTTTCGGCGGCGCTCAAGGGAATCTCGGTCGGCCTATCGACCGCGCTCACCGCCGGTGCCCAGGGCGCGCTGGCCTGGTATGCCACCCGAATCATCGGCGACGCCGCCGAAGAGTGGTTGGCGCGCGGCAAGAGCTGGGGTGAACAGGGACCCAAGCGCGCCTTGCAGGAAATCCTCAAGAACCTCGATCGCGAGTCGATCCTGCGCGACGCGCGCAGCGAGATTCTGGCCAGGCTGAAGGCAGATCGTTAGCGGCCTTGCAACCCGG
>JAGRJL010000457.1:762-2027 GCA_020442775.1 Lysobacterales bacterium
CAGCACCAGCACCGGGATCCGCAAACCATAGATCGCCATCAGCTGGTCGTCTGCCTCGACGTCGACGACGACCGCGCTCAGCCCCCCGTGCTCGAGCAGCGCGAGTGCTTCATCGCACAAGTGGCAGTGTTCCTTGGAATACAGAATCAGCGACATTGCCAATCAGACGGTCGATGGGGACAGCCGCATTGTGCTCAATCCATCCGCCAACCCCAAGCCCGGTCCACCTGCCAAGCGCAATAGCCACTACAATCAGCGCCCCCGACCCGCGCCGAGATCATCATGGCTGTCAGCGTATTCGATCTGTTCAAGATCGGTATCGGACCCTCCAGCTCGCACACGGTAGGGCCGATGCGCGCTGCCCATCGCTTCGTCAGCCGCCTGGCCGAGTTTGGCCATCTGCAATCGACGATGCGAATCAGCGCCGAGCTATTCGGTTCGCTGGCGCTGACCGGCCGCGGTCACGGCACCGACAAGGCGGTGCTGCTGGGACTGGAGGGCGCCGAGCCGGATACGGTCGACGTCGACGGCATTGCTGCGCAGCTCGAGCGTATCCGCAGCGAGAATCGGATTGCGATTCCGGGCGCCCAGCCGCTGCCCTTCGTCGAAAAGCGCGACCTGATCTTCAACAAGCGGCAAAAGCTTCCGCATCACTCCAACGGCATGCGCTTCACCGCCTTCGACGAAGCCGGCGCGGTGCTGTTTACCCGTGACTACTACTCGGTGGGCGGCGGCTTCGTGGTCAACCAGGACGAGGCTGCGGAAGACAGGATCGTCCCCGACAGTACTGCGCTGCCCTACCCCTTTCACAGCGGCGATGAGCTGCTCGCGATCTGCGCCGAAAACAATTTGAGCATCGCCAAGGTGATGCTGGCCAACGAACAGGTGTGGCGCAGCGAGGAGGCCGTGTTCCGTGGGCTGATGGACATCTGGCAGGCGATGCAGTCCTGCGTGCAGCGCGGGATTCGGGAGAGCGGCACGCTACCTGGCGGGCTGAAAGTCGGCCGCCGGGCGCCGTCCATGTATGCCGAGTTGCTGGCCGGCCCGGAGGCCAGTCTGCGGGACCCGCTGACCATTCTCGACTGGGTCAACCTCTACGCGCTGGCGGTCAACGAGGAGAACGCAGCCGGTGGCCGGGTAGTCACTGCCCCGACCAACGGCGCCGCCGGGATCATTCCCGCGGTGCTGCACTACTACGCGCGCTTCTGCGCCAACGCCTCCGACCGCGGGGTGGCGGATTTTCTGCTCACCGCCGGCGCGATCGG
>JAGRJL010000457.1:2086-4092 GCA_020442775.1 Lysobacterales bacterium
GTGGCCTGCTCGATGGCGGCGGGGGGCTTGATGGCGGCGCTGGGCGGCAGCCCTGCCCAGGTCGAGAACGCGGCCGAGATCGGGATGGAGCACAACCTCGGTCTGACTTGCGATCCGATCGGTGGTCTGGTGCAGATCCCCTGCATTGAACGCAACGCGATGGGTTCGGTCAAAGCGATCAATGCCGCCCGAATGGCCCAGCGCGGCGATGGCAAGCACCGGGTGAGCCTGGACAAGGTGATCAAGACCATGCGCGATACCGGCCGCGACATGCGGGACAAATACAAGGAAACCTCGCGCGGCGGGCTGGCGGTCAACGTCATTGAATGCTGAGCCGGCCTTGCTGATCCCATAGCTGCTTTGACCGTTTCCGATTTCAATCTGCGTACTGCGCTGCGCGAGCGGTGGGGCGCCGCATTGCTGGCCGCCAGCATTCCGCTGACCTTGCCCTGGGAGGCGCTGAGCGCGCTGGCGGTGGTGGTGGCGGCGGCTTGTGCCGGCGTGCTGCTCTGGCGTGAACGGTCGCACTGGCCGAAATCAGACCTGCGCGAACTGCTGCTGATCAGCCTGTGCCTGCTGGCGCCCAGTGCGCTTTCGGCGGTCGATGCGGTGCAGCCACAAACCAGCTGGGTCTGGGTGGCCGCTGCGATCCGCTTTCCGCTGCTGGCCGCCGCAATCATCCTGATTGCGCGTCGCCCCAAGGACGCGACCGTGATGGCCCTGGCAATCGCCTTGCCGATCGGTCTGTGGCTGGTCGACGCGCTGGTGCAGGCAGCCAGCGGCTGGAGTTTGGGGGGCCATGCCGACGCCGACCGACTGAGCGGCATTTTCGGCAGCGATGATTTGAAGCTGGGGCCGGTGATGGCCGTATTCAGCCCGCTGCTGCTGGTGACGGTGCTGCAGAGCCGCTGGCGACTGCTGCTCGCATTCGTGGCGCTGGCAGCGGTGATACTGCTGGCCGGCGCCCGTGCCGGATGGATCGGGCTGGCGGTGGCCGTAGCCGCGCTGGCGGCCTACCGCTGGGGCCAGCGTCCCGGCCGGCTGCTTGCCAACAGTCTGATCGGCCTGCTGCTGATGCTGGCACTGGCGCTGGTCGGCTATCACGGATCCGAACGATTCGCCGAGCGGGTCGACCGCACCGCCGCAGCGCTGCAGGGTGACGCGGTCAGCGTGGACCATGCGCTGGCTGGACGACTGCCGATCTTCGCCACCGCCTGGCGGATCAGCCTGGCGCACCCGATCAACGGCATCGGCGTGCGCGGATTCCGCCATGCCTATCCGGACTACGCCGCAGCCGACGACCCCTGGGTCAATCCGCAAACTCACACCGGCGCCGCTCACCCGCATCATTTGTGGCTGGAGGTCAGCGCCGAGCAGGGACTGGTCGGGATCATCGGCCTGATCGGCGCGCACCTGCTGCTGATTCGCCGCTGGCTGCGCGCCTCGCCGACTGCGCGCAAGCAAGCGCTGGGACCGGCAGTTGCGCTGCTGGTGCTGATGTTTCCCTTCAACACCCATCCGGCGCTGTATTCGAGCTTCTGGAGCGCGGTATGGTGGTGGCTTATCGGTCTCTTTCTGGCCTTCAGCAGTTCTGCCCAAGGACGCCATGAACTTTCCCCCGCATCATCTGGCTGACCCGCAGGGGCTGCCGATCACCCTGGTAGTAACCACCTTCAACAACGCGGCCACGCTGGCGCGCTGCCTGGACAGCGTTCCGCCGGTGGTGGACGCGGTCGTGCTGGACTCAGGCAGCAGCGACGACTCTCGGGCACTGGCCCGGGCCCGCGGCGCTCGGGTCTATACCGAAGGCTTTCGTGGATACGGTCCGCAGAAGGCAGCCGCCATTGCCCACGCGCGTACGCCCTGGGTGCTGCTGCTGGACGCCGATGAGTGGTTGTCGCAACCGACGGCTGCAGCGCTGCAGGGCTTGTTTGGCGAGCAGGAGCCGACCTGTGACGGCTACACCCTGGCGCGTCGCGAATGGCTGTTCTGGCAGTTCCAGCACC
>JAGRJL010000458.1:0-2011 GCA_020442775.1 Lysobacterales bacterium
ACGGCGTGGTTCTAACGAGTGAACGGTAATCACGCAAGCGTGATTGAGTTGCTCAGGCCAGCATCGACACCAGCTTGGCCACGGTGTTCATGTTGCGGGCGGTTCCACGCTCGGCTGCGGCGATCTTTAGCCGGGAGTCCGCCATTCCATCGCCGTAGTGCACGTACAGCTCACGATCACCCGGCGCGATCATCTCAGTCTGCTGCCCGCGTACACCCTCCTGCCAATGGGTTGGCGGCGCGCTGTCGAGAAAAATCGCCACCACCCGATTGCCCGGTGCTTCGGGAAAGGGATTGGCGGCCAGCACCTGCGCAATTTGCTCGGCGCTGCGGATCAGTACCCCGACCGGCTTGCCCGCATGATCGAGTAATGCCTGCTCCAGCTGCGCCTGACAGTGCGCCGCATCGTGCTCGCTGGCGAAAAGCAGATTGCCGCTGGCAATGTAGGTGCGGACCTGCTGCCAGCCCAAGCCCTCTGCGATCGCCCGCAGCTCGGCCATCGGCAGCTTGCCGGTACCGCCGACATTGACTGCGCGCAGCAGCGCCACGTAGTTCGTCATGGGAGTGCTCCGCGACGGCTGAGGGCTGAGGGCTGAGGGCTGAGGGCTGAGGGCTGAGGGCTGAGGATGCCATCCTGACGGTTCCGGTCAAGGTGAATCGCTGGCAGCCTCATCCTCACCATCCAGCAAACGTTTCAAACCACCGATCTGCAGCGCCTGAACCTGATCGACGACCGGCGCGAACTGGGACAGGTCATCCGTGGTGTAACCGCCGACGCGGTAATACATGGTCACCGTGGTTCCCCCGGTTTCGAGCGCCTCGAGGCGAAACTCCAGCACCCCGTCCAGGCCCATACCCTGCAGTGGGCCCAGCCCGCCGGTCATCCGCACCAGCTTGCCCGGATCAACCAGGGTGACCCGCAGATGTTGCGCCTGCTGGGCGCCCTTGCGCTCGCAGAAACAGCCTCCGGCCACTGGATCGATGGTGAAGGTGCCGCCCCACCAACTGTGGTCCTTCGGCCACCACTGATCGACCCTGCCGACCAGCGCCTGGTAGGTTTCGTCCGGGTCAACTGCGACCGCAATTGCGTTGGACAGGGTGAAGCCGTTGGCTGCTGAATCGAGGATCTCGGCCTGGGCTGAAGTACCCATCAGAGCAATCATGGCGAACACGGATTTGCGCATCAGCTTCTCCCGCAGACGGCTGGTCAAGACAGCCAGAAGGTCGCACAGGGTGGCGCTCTCCCACAACCGCAGCGCGCTTGTCTCACCGGCCCTGGGCCCTGAGCCCCGCGCCAATCGGTCGACTCGAGGTCATCGGCGATTCATCACCGGCGCCCGCAAACAGATGAAATTCCCGCGCCATCAACCCTGACTGGCCCATGAATACGTTTGCAGGCAGGCCCGCACGGCGGCCTCGGCGTCTACCATTTTGATCCATTCGAGCAAGCACTCTAATTCGCTGTTCGAACCCACCGACCAACGGTGGGAACACCGACCAGGAATCTGCAACAACAATGTTCAACGGGGAGGCGGGAACTTGAAACTCAAGCGCAATCTACTGAGCGTGGCGCTGGTATCAGCGATCATGGCGATCTCCAACCAGGCCGCCGCGCAAGCCACGGTGAGTTCCGATGATCCGTTGGACAAGCTGCAGTCTGGCGATCAGACCAGCGGTGACACCAATCGCGATGACGATGACGCCAAGGAGCTCGACGGGGTTCAGGTGGTCGGCATTCGCGCCGGCATCGAAAGCGCGATCGAGCGCAAGCGCGAAAGCACCTCGGTAGTGGAAGTGGTCTCGGCAGAGGACCTGGGCAAGCTTCCGGACATCTCGATCGCCGACTCCATCGCCCGCCTGCCTGGCCTGACTGCGCAACGCGTGGCCGGTCGCTCCTCGACTATCAGCATCCGCGGCTTGGCCGGCGACTACAGCACCACCTTGATGAACGGTCGCGAGCAGGTCAGCGTCGGCGACAACCGCACGGTCGAATTCGACCAGTTCCCCTCCGA
>JAGRJL010000458.1:2171-2983 GCA_020442775.1 Lysobacterales bacterium
TCCGATTCGGATGACTTCGGCAGTCGGGTCAGCGCCTTCTACATCGACAAGTTCCTCGATGACCGTCTGGGCATTGCGCTGGGCTACGCACGTCTGGATTCGCCGGGTCAGGCCGAGCGCTGGGAAGCCTGGGGCTACCCGGACAACATCAGCCCGGCCGATGGCGCCTTCACCCTGGGTGGTGGCAAGGTGCAGGCAGCGTCCACCGACAACGTCCGCCAGGGCCTGCTCGGGGTGATGGAGTTCAACGTCAACGACAGCTACACCACTGTGCTGGACGTCTACTACTCGCGCTTTGAGAAGACCGAAACCACCCGCTTCCTGGAAACTGGTCTGGGCTGGTCCGGCGCTTCGCTGAGCAACCCGACAGTCACCGACGGAGTGACCACCGCCGGCACCTTCAACGGCATACGTCCGGTGTTGCGCAACGATCTCAACGAAGGTGATGACAAGCTGTTTGCGATCGGCTGGGCCAATGAGTTCCAGATCAATGACAGCTGGTCGGCCAAGCTGGACTTCAGCTACTCCAGCGCCGATCGCCAGGAAAGCATCCTGGAAACCTACTCTGGCACCCGTGCGGGGATTACCGACAACGTCGATTTCGTGCTCAACGGCAGCGGTGGTGCACCCGACTTCAGCTTCAGTCGCGACTACACCGATCCCAATCAGATCGTGCTCACCGATCCCGGCGGCTGGGGTCAGGACGGCTACATCAAGAAGCCTGAAATCGATGACGAGCTGCGCTCGTTCCGGGTGGATCTGGAGAAGACCTTCCTCGATGGCCCCTTCAGCAGCGTGGAATTCGGTCTGAA
>JAGRJL010000459.1 GCA_020442775.1 Lysobacterales bacterium
TTTGCCGAGCTGCAGATGGAAGGTCACGAGGCCAGAGCGGCGATTGCCGGTCTGGACGGAAAGGCCACCGATGGTGGCTTTCTACGCGTGGCAGTGAGCAAGCCCGGTCGCGGGCGGCGGCGCTAGACCGCTTGGCCCTGCCTTCTTGCTACCACACAGAACTGCTCCGTGTGGCTGCTGGATCATCGGCTCAGACCGGCAGTGGCGCTGTTCACCTGATTGTGAGCGATCGTGTAAGCTGCGGCGCGCGCCATGGATGACATTCCCTTAAGTCTGCTGTTCGGTTCGTTGTTCGTTCTGCTGCTGTGTTCGGCCTTCTTCTCGGGTTCGGAAACGGCGCTGATGGCGATCAACCGCTATCGCGTGCTGCATCTGGCCCGGGAAGGCAATCGGGGCGCAATCCTGGCGCAAAAGCTGCTGGAGCATCCAGATCGCCTGATCGGGCTGATCCTGCTCGGCAACAACTTCGTCAACATCCTGGCCTCGATGATCAGCGGGTTCGCCTTTGTGCGCCTGTTCGGCGAATACGGGCCGCTGGTGGCGACCGTGGTGCTGACCGCCGTCGTGCTGATCTTTGCCGAAGTCGCGCCCAAAACCCTGGCTGCTTTCAAGCCAGAGCGGGTGGCGATGCCGGCCTCCTACATCCTTTATCCGATGCTGCGCACGCTGTACCCGGTGGTGCGGGTCATCAACATGGCCGCAGGGCTGGTCTTGCGCATGGTCGGCTACAAGCGCAGCGAAAACACCGACCAGGCCCTGTCCCAGGCTGAGCTGCGCACCTTGCTGGAGGAGGGCGGTGGGCTGATTCCCGACGGTCACCGGCGCATGCTGCTCAATATTCTGGCGCTGGAGGAAGCGCGGGTAGAGGACATCATGGTCCCGCGCAGCGAGATTTCCGGGATCGACATGGACGACAGCGCGGAGGAAATCACCGCGACGCTGGCGGCCTTCCCCTATAGCCGCGCGCTGGTCTATCGCGGCAACGTCAGTCAGGTGCTGGGCACTCTCAACTTGCGTGAGCTGGTCAACCTGCGTCAGGCCAGCAAGATCGATCATGCGCTGATCGAGAAGCATCTGCGCAAACCCTATTTCATTCCCGACAGTACCCGTCTGCCGCAACAGTTACTGCTGTTCCAGCGGCAGCAGCGGCGAATGGCGCTGGTGGTGGACGAGTACGGCGATCTGGTCGGCCTGATCACGGTGGCCGACATCCTTGAGGAGATCGTCGGCGACTTCACCACGACGCCCGGTGAGGACACCCGGCGCATCCATCACGAGACCAATGGCGACGTGATGGTGGACGGCCGGATCCCGGTACACAGTCTGAATCGGCGGCTGGAGTGGGATCTGCCGACCGATTCCGCGCGCACCTTTAGCGGGCTGATCGTGAGCACGCTGGAGGATCTGCCCACCGAAGGCACCGAGCTCACCGTCGACCGCTACTGGATGCGCATCGAGCAGGTCACCGACAATGTGGTGCGCCGGGTGCGGGTCCGGTTGCTCGCTGAAGAGGAATAGGGGA
>JAGRJL010000460.1 GCA_020442775.1 Lysobacterales bacterium
CGCTCCAGTGAGGACATGTTCAAGGAGTTCGAGCAGACCGCGCACACGCCTGGCATGGTCGCGCTGCAGCGCGGCGACGCCGCCGCAGGCATCGCCGGCGCCACCAAGACCATCGAAGCGACCTATCGCTTTCCCTTCCTCGTCCACGCGGCGATGGAGCCGCTGAATGCCATCGCGCACAAGGACGCTGAACGGCTGCATCTCTATGGCGGGCTGCAGATGCCGGACGTCGTGCAGGGCACTTGCGCGGCGATTGCCGGGATCGACCCGTCGAAGGTGGATCTGCATGTGATGAAGACCGGCGGCGGATTTGGCCGACGCGCCACGCCCGACTCGGATGTTTTCCTCGAGGCGGTGGAGATTGCCAAGGCCATCGGCTTCCGTGCACCGGTACACCTGCAGTGGACGCGTGAGGCCGACATGAGTGCTGGGCGCTATCGGCCCTTGCATGTGCATCACGCCAAGGTAGGCCTGACCGCGGACGGCAAGATCGCGGGCTGGGATCACCGCGTGGTCGGCTTCTCCATTTTTGCCGGCGGTCCGTTCGCCTCGATGATGGTCAACGGCATCGATCCATCCTCGACCGAGGGCATCGCCGATTCGCCCTATGCAATTGCTGATTTCAGCGTGCAGGTGCACCACCCCGTCACGCCGGTACCAGTGCTGTGGTGGCGTTCGGTCGGCCACACGCACACCGCGTTCGTGATGGAGACGCTGATTGACGAAATCGCCGAGGCGACGGGACAGGACCCGATCGCGCTGCGCCTGTCCCTGCTGCCCGACGACGCCCGCCAGCGCGGCGTGCTGCAGCTCGCTGCGGACAAGGCAGGCTGGAGCGAGGCGCCGAAACCCGGCGTGCACCGCGGCATCGCCGTGCATTCGTCGTTCGGCAGCTTCGTCGCGACGGTCGCCGAGGTTTCGAAATCCGCTGACGGCAAGATCAAGGTGGAACGCTGTGTGGTGGCTTCAGACTGCGGCGTGGTGGTGAACCCAGACGTGGTGCGTGCCCAGCTTGAAGGCGGCAGCGGGTTTGGTCTCGGCGCGTTTCTGGGTGAGGCACTCGAACTGGAGGGCGGCGCGGCCAGGCAGATGAACTACGACAGTTACCGCCCGTTGCGCATCGATGCGATGCCGCGCATGGAAGTACACATGCTGAAGTCCGAGGCCTCACCGACCGGCATCGGCGAATGTGCGGTACCACCGATCGGACCCGCGGTCGCCAACGCGATCTACAAGGCCACGGGCAAGCGCGTTCGTAACCTGCCCTTCCACACCGCCTGATGACGGGCGCACGCTGCGCGGCGAACAACGTCGGGAGTTGGGAACACTGCGGTGAGCGGATTGGTATAGCGCAAATTCTCCCAGGCCATGTCGGGGTTCTTGAAACTCACGCGCTAATTGGGGGGACGGGTGTTGCTCATCTTTGGTTCCTCCGGAAGATTCAGAACGCGCGAAGTCATTCGCGCGCTCGCGCGCTGCTCAGCTGAGCCGGGAGTTGAAAAAGGGTGCGAGCACCGAGACCGCTTCATCGACGTACTTGGGCACGTCATAGAGCGACATGTGGTTGGCGCCTTCGACCACATGAAACTGTTTGTCCGTGCTGGCGGCACGGGCGTAGAGGTCGTCACTCATCCACTTGCTGCCGGCCACGCTGCCGGCCACGATCTGCAGCGGCTGGGTGAGGAAGGCTTCGGCCTTGTGATAGGCGTCGTAGGTGATGATCTGGTCGAGGCTGCGTGCGGTGGCGTAGCCAGGGGCATTCGGGTGTTCGGCGCGCGGGGTGTGGTAGTACTCCCAGGCTTCGGCCAGTTCGGCGTTGGGCGCATCTTCCTTCTTCAGCGGCGCCAGCGGCATGGTGACGAAGCCGTTGTCGGCGGCGTCGGCGCTGCGCGCATCGGAGCCAGCCTGGATGTAGGGAATCGCGTCCGCATCCTCCACGTTGTTTTCCCAGCCATTGCGGAACATCTGCCCGATGTTCACCGCGCTGACCGTGCCGATCGCCTTCAGCCGGCGGTCGTTGATCGCGGCGTTGGCGGTATAGCCCGCGCCGGCGCAGATGCCCATGGCGCCGATGCGATCGCCGTCGATGAAGGGCAAGGTCACCAGGTGATCGACCACCGCGCTCACGTCTTCGGTGCTGACGTGGGGATTTTCCAGCTGTCGCGGGGAACCGGTGCTTTCGCCCTGATAGGAGCGATCAAAGGCGACGGTGACCAACCCCTGCTCGGCAAGCTTGCGGGCATAGGTGCCGGCAGTCTGCTCTTTCACCCCGCCGCCAGGGTGCGACACGATGACCGCCGGATAGCGCTTCGCAGCATCGAAGCCTTGCGGATAGTTGATCACCGCCGCAAGGGTGACGCCGTTGCCGTTGCGGTTGGGAATGCTGATCTTGGCGCTGTTCATGACGCTCTCCTGTGAGCCTTGAAGGTTCCGGCGTATCGCCCGGGCCGTGACCAAACTACGCCGACCATTGTCCGCTCGGAAGCCCTGAATATGCACATCAGTGATAAGCATTGGTTTACAATCAACCGATGGATCCATCGCTGCTGCCATCCCTGGCCTGGTTCGTCCACATCGTCCAACACCGCAGCTTCACCCGGGCTGCGGAAGAGATGGGGGTGACCCGCGCGGCGCTGTCGCAGAACCTCAAGGGGCTCGAGCGCAAGCTCGGCGTCAAGCTGCTCTACCGCACAACCCGCGACATGTCCCTGACCGAAGCCGGGCAGCAGCTGTACGACGCCCTGCATCTGAAGCTGGGTGATATCGAACAAGCAGTCCGAGACCTCGGCGACCACAGCAGCGAACCCGCCGGCCTGATCAGGATCAACACCTCGCGGATGGCCGCGAGGGCGCTGATCGAACCGCACCTGCCCGAGTTTCATGCGCGCTATCCCAGGCTTCGGCTGGAACTGGTGATGGCGGAGTCGTTGGCCAACATCATCGCCGAGGGCTGCGACGCGGGGATCCGTCTGGGCCGCAGCCTGGCCGAGCACATGGTCGCGGTGCCGATCACCCCGCCGGTCGCCATGGTGGTGGCTGGCTCACCGGCCTACTTCGAGCAACACGGAATCCCGAAGACCCCGAATGATTTGGCGCGGCACCAGTGCATCAACTACCGCTATTCCGGCAGCGGTGCGCTGCATGACTGGGACTTCAGCGAACGCGGCCGCAACGGCCAGCATTTCACTTTGGCCGTTTCCGGCCGTCTGATCACCAACGACGACGAAGGGATGATCCGCGCCGCCGTTGCCGGACTGGGGCTGATCCAGCATATCGATGTTGCCATTCAGCAACCGCTGCAGGATCGCCGGCTGGTCGCGGTGCTGAAAGACTGGACGCACAAACAATCCGGATTCTATTTGTACGTGCCCACACGCGACCAGCTACCGCCCAAGGTCCGTGCGCTGATGGACTTTCTGGTGGAGAAGCGGCAGAACACGGCGCGCTAGCACCACCTGATCCGCCTGCAGTGACCGCGACAGCAGTACGCGCCGCGTTGTGTCGCTGTTACGGAATCTCGGCGACTCAACGCCTCAGTTCGAGTTGCTGAAAACGGCGAGGGCATCAATGCGACGACGCAATGATGCCGCCTTATTCGAACCTCGCCCCAATCAGGGCGACTCAAAGCCATCCGCCAGCAGCGGATCGGTGACCACGTCCGTGCTGTCGGCGGCGCTGTCGTTGGCCGCATTGGGGTCGGTCTGCGGCGCCTGCACCGCCACGGTGACCGTGGT
>JAGRJL010000461.1 GCA_020442775.1 Lysobacterales bacterium
CCCAGCTCGTAATAGGCCCACCAGCTGCCCAGGGCGATGCCCATGGTCAGGAACGACCAGGCGACGTTGGTCCACGGCCGCGACCAGCGCACCCACTGTTGATCGACCCGTCCGTCCAGCAGCGCGGCGACGGCGAAGGCGAAAGCCACCGAAAAGCCCACATAGCCCAGGTAGAGCATCGGCGGATGAATGATCAGGCCAGGATCCTGCAGCAAGGGATTGAGGTCGTTACCGTTGGCCAGCGGCGGCAGATGGCGCAGGAATGGGTTGGAGGTGAACAGGGTGAACAGCAAGAAGCCCACGCTGATCCAGCCCAGCACGCTCAGGACGCGGGCGCGGAAGGCCAGCGGCAAGCTGTTGCTGAACAGCGCAACAGCGGTGGTCCACAGCCCGAGAATCATCACCCACAGCAGCAGCGAGCCCTCATGCGCGCCCCAAACGGCGGACACCCGATAGGCCATTGGCAGATCCAGATTGGAATTCTGCGCCACGTAGGCGACCGAGAAGTCCTGATTGACGAAGGCATCAACCAGCAGCGCAAAGGCGATCACGATGAAGGCGCATTGGCCGATCGACACCGGCCTGGCCAGGCGCATCAGCGCCTGATCGCCCAGATAGCTGCCCAGCAGCGGCACGCTGGACTGCACCAGTGCCAGTACCAGCGCCAGAATCAAACACCATTGACCGAGCTCAGGAATCATTTGGCAGTCTCCGCCTGGCCACCCGCCGCCTGCTTGGCCTTGGCCTTGGCAATCGCATCGGCGACTTCGGGGGGCATGTAGGTTTCGTCGTGCTTGGCCAGTACCTGGGTGGCGACGAAAACGCCGTTGTCCAGGCTGCCGGTGGCGATCACGCTTTGGCCTTCCTTGTACAGATCAGGGAGGATGCCGCTGAAGCGCACCGGGGTGTTGGCGATGCGATCAGTGACCACAAAGCTCACTTCCAGCGTCTCGCTGGAGCGCTGGGTGCTGTCCTCCAGCACCACCCCGCCGAGGCGAAAGCGCTTGCCCTGGGTAATTTTCCCCTCAGACACCTCGGTGGGCGAATAGAAGTGATCGAGATTCTCGTTCAGCGCGGCCAGGGTGAAGGTGGTCGCGATACCCAGACCAACCAGCAGAGCGACAATCGCGATCAAGCGTTGTTTGCGCAGCGGATGCATGCCTCAGTTTCCTTTTCTCAGCCGACGCCTGGCCTGCTGATTCTTCATGGTGCGTGCCAGTTGCGCCTTCGCCGCGCGCTGACTGGCCCAGTCAATGATGATTGCCAGTGTGACCAGTCCGTAGGAGACGCTGATGAAGGCCCAGTGACCCATCGATTCGAACCATTCAAGCATCGCTCGGCTCCAGCTTCAGTTCGCGTGCCACCCAGGCTTTCTCGCTCTCGGCGCTGAGCAGGCGCAGCTGCAGGCGGCCCAGCAGTGACCAGACAAAATACAGCTTGGCTGCCAATGCTGCTGCGAGTAGCGCCCACAACATCGAGCCATGAATGCTCGATTCGCCGAACATCCGCACGGTGGAGCCCTGATGCAGGGTGTTCCACCAGCGCACCGAGTAGTGAATGATCGGCAGATTGACCAGCCCGACCAGCGACAGCAGCGCCGCTGCGCGCGCACCGCGGCGGGCATCGCCGTAGGCGCTGGCCAGGCCAATCACCCCGAGGTACAGAAACAGCAGCACCAGTTCGGAGGTCAGACGGGCATCCCATACCCAGTAGGCGCCCCAGGTCGGGCGGCCCCAGAGCATTCCGGTGACCAGGGTGATTGCGGTGAAGCCGGCGCCGATGGGGGCGATCGCGACCACCGCGATCTCGCTGAGCTTGGTGTGCCAGATCAGCGCGGCGGCGCCGGCGCCGGCCATCGCGGTGTAGGCAAACATGCTGACCCAGGCGCTGGGTACATGAATGAAGATGATTCGATAGCTTTCGCCCTGTAGATAGTCGGGCGGGGCAAAGAACAGGCCGTAGATCAACGCCGGTCCGCCGACCAGCAGGGTGGCCCAACCCAGCCAGGGTCGCCATAGTCCTGCGGTTCGGTAGAACACCGGCGGTGAAGCGTAGCGGCTCAGCCAAATCCAGAATCGTTGCATGCGGTCGCTTTCAGTCCATTCCCAGGCGCAAGGCAACCGCCGCCACGAAGGGTGCCAAGGTCGCCAAAAACACGCTCAGTGCGGCGGTGAGATACAGCGCCCCGGCGATGGGTTCGCCGGCGGCTTGTGCTGCCACGGTACCGCTGCCGAAGATCAGCAGCGGAACATAAAGCGGGAGCACGATCAGCGCGAGAAGAATACCACCGCGCTTGAGCGGAACCGTCAACGCCGCGCCGATCAGGCCAATCGCACTCATGCCCAGGGTGGCGGTACTCAGCGCCAGCATCAGCACCGGCAATTGCTCCGCTGGCAGACGCAACAGCAGCGCCAGTAGCGGACAGGCCAGGGTCAGGCCGATGCCGTGCACCAGCCAGTAGGCCAGTAGTCGAGCGCTCAGCAATAGCGGCAGCGGCACCGGCGAGACCAGCAGGTGATCGAGCTGGCCGTCGTCACGATCGGGTCTGAACAATCCATCGACCGACAGGAACAGCGCCAGCAGGACGCAAAGGAAGGCCACCGCGCCGGCGGCGCGCTGCAGCAGATTGATTTCCGCGCCCACGCCGATCGCAAACAGGGTCGCGACCAGCAGGGTGAAGGCGAAGGGATGCAGCAGGTCGCCGCGGCGGCGCCAGGCCAGCTTGAGCTCGCGGCGCAGCGCGGCGCGGAATGCCAATCCCAGGCTCAGCTCCACGCCGGTGCCTCCAGATGAAGCTCGCGTACCTGCAGCCGGGAGGGCAACTGGCCGTGCCCGGTCAGAATCAGGGCGCCGCCCTGCGCCACGAAGTTCGCCATCACCTCCGCCAGCAGCGCCGACGAGGCCTGATCCAGATTTGCCAGCGGCTCGTCCAGCAACCAGAGTCTGGCCGGACGTAGCAGCAATCTGGCCAGCGCGGCGCGACGCCGCTGCCCGGCGGACAAGGTGCCGGCCGGGAAGTCGGCCAGCTCCGGAAGACCCACCGCAGCCAATGCGTATTCCACGGACTGGCTCAATTCACGGCCGCGCTGTTGGCAGTCCAGGGTCAGATTCTCGGCGATGCTGAACTCGGACTTCATCGCGGCCTCGTGGCCAATCCAGTTGCAGTGCTCCAGTAGCTCCGCTCGGGCCGCCGGAAGCGGCTTGCCGCAGAATGCGAAGCGTTCGCAGCTGTGCTCCACCAGGCCGATCAGACCACGCAGAAAGCTGGTCTTGCCGGCCCCGTTGGCGCCGGTAAGCCACAGAATCTCACCCGCTTGCAGGACCAGATCGGCAGGCGCAAACACTTCGTCGCCACCACGTCGGCAGACGAAGGCTTGAAGTTCCAGGATGGG
The DNA here is from genome assembly GCA_020442775.1 of Lysobacterales bacterium. GTDB lineage: Bacteria > Pseudomonadota > Gammaproteobacteria > Xanthomonadales > SZUA-5 > SZUA-5. The sequence goes on from JAGRJL010000461.1 coordinate 3,393, forward strand.
CGTCGGGCTGTCGGTAGACATCGGCGAGGGGTGGCGGCAGGCGGCGTATCCTAGCAGCGTCCTTGCCCGGATGATTCAGCAGGCTTCAACCAACGCCTCCAAGGCGTCGGTGGCGTCAATCGCAATCGGCCATCCGCGCGATCCGCTTTGGCCTGGGCCATCGTTGTGGAATTGAATCGCACCAGGTTGGCGCGCCCACCGGGATCGCGCCGCCGTTTCAGCCGTTGCAGTGCGGATCGGGTCCCGCATCCACAACGTTGCGGGTGCGGCCGGCGTTGGAAACGACCAGTTTTGAGCTGGTCTGGGGGATGCCGCGGTGGCACAGGCTGATGGTCAGATTGGTGCCAGGCGCAGTTCCCAGCGGTGAGAAGCGGATCCGGGTGCGGCCACGAGTGGTGGTAACGCTTTGCCGGCTGTCTTCGATGGCCTCACGCCACAGCAGCGCTTCTCCGGGGCTGCGCTCGCGATCGCGGTCCTCATCGACGAAGACGATCCAGCCCGGTGACCATTCGGTGCCGTCGGCGCAATGCTCGCCGTCGTCGCTTGGGCACAGCAGCACATGTTTGCCGTAGCTCACCGCGTGGATACGCGCGTTCTGCAGCGATGTGAACAACGAAATCCGCGCACCCTTGAGCTGACTGCGGGCGTGGAACTCCACCAGACTGGGAACCGCAAGCGTGAGCAGGATGGCGCTCACGCTGAGGACCATGCCGAGTTCAAGCAGGGTGGTGCCGGACTGCTGGCGGGAAGAGGACATGAGCGAGAACCTTGATGGCCGGGTTGAGCGGCATCGTCCCGCGCCTGCTGACCACTGTCTGTCGGCAGCATTCCCGCAATCGTGTAGGAATTTTCCCTTCCCGGTGTAGGCCGATGCCTATACTGGTGTTTTCCCCAGATTGCCGCTTGCGATGAGTGATCGATTCCAACTGGTCTCGGACTACGCCCCCGCCGGTGACCAGCCCGAGGCCATTCGCCAGATGGTGCAGGGCTTCGAAGATGGTCAGGCGCATCAGGTGCTGCTGGGAGTGACCGGCAGCGGCAAGACCTACAGCATTGCCAACCTGGTGGAGCAGGTGCAGCGCCCGACCCTGGTGCTGGCGCCGAACAAGACCCTGGC
>JAGRJL010000031.1 GCA_020442775.1 Lysobacterales bacterium
GGGCGGCGGCACTCGGCCATGATCGCTTGCACCAGGGTGGGGTCGAGTTCGGGCCGAGCGCTCATGGACATTCCTTGGGTCACACCACAGAAGTGCCCGATTATAGGGGGGCAATCACGTTTGGGTGGCGATGGGATCGCAGCGATCACCCGCGCAGTTGATTGAATGACGCGGGCTTTGCCAGGTCGCCGCGCTCGCGCTACCGTCCTGGTTGCGGCGGCTTAGCGGGAGTGAAGATGTCCAGGCATTGGCTGTTGATCACGCTGGCGCTGCTGGCAAGCGGATGCGCAGGCGAAGCAGTGCGACCGGATCTGGTGCGGCTTTATGCCAGCAGCCGCGATGACCATCCGCAGCCGCCGGTGGTGGTGATACACGGCATCCTCGGCGCGAAGATGCGCGACCGCCGCAGCGGCGAGGAGATATGGCCAGGGTCGCTGACCAAGCTGCTGACCAGCGACTATCAGGATCTGGCAGTGCCGCTGGCGCAGGGTCGCGCGGTCGCCGATCAGCTGGAGCCATACGCGCTGTTCGAATCGGCCGCCGGCCAGGATTTCTACGGCGAGATCATTCGCGTTCTGGCTTCTGCAGGCGGCTACGCTCCGGGAGTGCCGGGCGCAGCCGCGCAGCCGGGCGAGCGGCGCTACTACGTGCTGACCTACGACTGGCGCCAGGACAACGTGCAGGCGGCGGGCGCGCTCGACCGGCTGATCGAGCAGATCCGCCAGGACTATGGCGATCCTTATCTGCGCGTCGACCTGGTGGCCCACAGCATGGGCGGCCTGGTGTCGCGCTACTACCTGCGCTACGGCAGCGTGGATCTGCTCGACGGCAACGATTTTCCGGTCACCCAGGCCGGCGCCACCAAGGTGCGCAGGGCGATCCTGCTGGGCACCCCGAATTTTGGCTCGGTGACCGCGCTGACCGGGTTAATCGAGGGAGTGCAGGTTGGTCTGCGCAAGATCCCGCCCGAGGTGCTGGCAAGCATGCCCAGCGCTCCGCAGCTGTTCCCGCACGCGCTGCATGACTGGCTGATCACCGCCGATGGCCGGGTGCTGGATCGCGACCAGTTTGACGTGGAGCTGTGGCGCCGCTTTCAGTGGGGCCCCTTCAATCCGGCGGTGATCGCGCGGATCGCGGCGCGTGATGGCGCCGACGCCGTCGATCAGCTGCAGCGGGCCTTCGCCCATCATCTGGAGCGGGCGCGGCGCTTTACCTGGGCGCTGAGCGTGCCGATTGCGCAGCCGAAAGTGCCACTGATCGTGTTCGGCGGCAGCTGCCAGCTGACTCCGGCGCGGCTGCTGGTGGAGGAGGAGAAGGGCGAGTCGATGCTCAGACTGTGGCCAGGTGCAGTCAAGCATCCGCAGCCCGGGGTGGATCTGGACAGACTGATGCTGGAACCTGGTGATGGCACCGTGACCAAGGCCTCGCTGCTGGCGCGCGATGCACTGGATCCGCGGGTGCCGCGTCATCGCCATAGCTTCTTCCCGCTCGACTATGCGGTGTTCCTGTGCGAACGCCACGACCGCCTGACCGGAAACCCGTCATTTCAGGACAATCTGCTGCAGGCGCTGCTCGCCGTCGATGCCCAGCTCGGCGGCGACTAGGGTCCTACGCGCGGCTGGAAGGGCGACACCCAGCCGAGAACTGCGGGCTGGATGCTGGTGGTCCGCGGCAGGCGCCCGCTGTGCGGACCGCCGACAACGGACCACGGACGTTACGCCCGCAGCCAGGTGATCAGAGGACCATGAGCATGCCCCACAGGGCTATGGGTACCGCGTCCCGGCTTGCTAGCATCAGCGCCCCTGTGATGGGTCGCTGAGCCGCTGCCTTGATGAAACGATTTCTTGCCGGTCTGGGCACCGCGTGGACGGTGGTTGGCCTGACCCTGCTGGCCATGGTGCTGATCAACCAGCTGCTGGTCTGGTTCCTTCCGTCTCCGGACCAGGGCGCGCTGGTGGTGGACGGCAGCGTTGCACCCGACAACAGCGTCGCCGACGCCTACGAGGACGCCTACTGGCGCAAGGACTACTGGGCCGAGCACGGGGAGGCGCGCGGGACCGAGTGGCGTTCCTACGTCTACTGGCGGCGGGCGCCCTTCCAGGGCGAGATGATCAACGTCGATCTGCATGGTTTCCGCAATGGCTGGCAGAACGCCGACGCCAAGGCCGATGCTCCGCAAGTGTGGGTGTTCGGCGGATCACTGGTGTGGGGCACCGGAGTGCCGGATGCCTTCACCCTGCCCAGTCAGCTCGCTTTCCTCTACGCCAAGAAGGATCAGGAGCACCCGGTACGGGTGCTGAATTTTGGCGAAAGCGGCTATGTCAGCGGTCAATCTCGACTGGCTTTCGCCCAGGCGCTGGCCTGTGGCGGTCAAAAGCCGGCATTGGTGATCTTTGTCGACGGCGCTAACGACGTCTTCGCCGCATTCCAGGCCGAGCGCGCCGGGATTCCCCAGAATGAGCAGCGCCGCGCCACCGAGTTCAACAGTTCACAGCGGCCCGGGACCCTGCTATCGGCCTGGTTCAATCGGCTCGACGGGGTCGAACACCTGCGCGCCTGGGGGGCGGCGGCGCCCAATCTGCTGCCGGTCGGTGATCTGGCGCAATCGGTGGTGCGTTCCTATCTGGCCTATGTCGACCAGATGCAGGCGCTGGCCGACGCCAACGGCATCGCCACCGCCTTCGTCTGGCAACCGCATCTGTTCGCCAAGCAACAGCTCAGCCGCGATGAGCAGGCTATCGTCAACGCCAGCTTCCGCCGTCATCGGGATTTGCAGCTGGCGGCAGATCAGTCGCTCGCCGCTGCCCTGGCCGAGAGCCCGCGCAGCCTGATCAATCTCGCTGCGCTATTTGCTGACGAGCCGCAGCCGCGCTTTTCCGATTTTGTGCACGTGGATGATCAAGGGCTGGAGACCCTGGCCCGGGCGATATTCGCCGAGTTGCCGGAAATTCTCCCGGTGGACGACGAGAGTGCTGCCGAATCAGCGGATACGAAAACCACCAACGAGCCGCCTTCGCCCCTGGCCACCAGCTGTCAGGATCTTCCGGTGGTCGAGATCAGCGAGTGAGTCGTCCCCTGGTCCTGAAGGTCGGTACCTCCACCCTCACTGCGGGGGGCGGCGGCGTTGAGCCGGCCCGGATCAGCGCTCTGGCGGCCGCGATCGCCGACCTCAAGGGGCGTGGATTTGATCCGGTGCTGGTCAGTTCGGGCGCGGTTGCTGCCGGCCGCCAGGCCCTGGGTTGGCCGGAGCTGCCGCGGCAGATTCCGGCCAAGCAGATGCTGGCCGCGGTAGGGCAGCCGCTGCTGATCGGCCAATATCAGCAGGCATTGGCCGAGCACGGACTCACCGCGGCGCAGATTCTGCTGTCGCGCGCCGATCTGGAGCGCCGGCTGAGCTGGCTGAACGCGCGCAACACCCTGCGCGCGCTGCTCGACCAGGGGCTGATTCCGGTCGTCAACGAGAATGACTCGGTGGCCACCGAAGAGCTGCGATTCGGCGACAACGATCGCCTTTCGGCGCTGGTTGCGACCCTGGTCGACGCTGACAAGCTGCTGCTGCTCACTGATCAGGATGGTTTGTACAGCGCCGATCCCAACCGCGACCCGGATGCGGTGTTGATCACCGAAGTGGTGGGCACGGTTCCGGAGAGTCTGCGCAGTTCGGCCGGGGAGTCGGTCAGCGGTGTAGGCACCGGCGGGATGGCCAGCAAGCTGCAGGCGGCCGATCTGGCCAGACGCGCGAGCATTGGGGTGATCATTGCCAACGGTGCGCAGCTGAGCCGGTTGCCGGAGTTGCTGCTGGGCAAGGGGCGCGGAACCTACCTGCATGCGCTCGGTGACCGTCTGGAAGCACGCAAGCGCTTCATTCTGGGCGCGCTGGAGGGCGGCAGCGTGACCGTCGACGGTGGCGCCG
>JAGRJL010000462.1 GCA_020442775.1 Lysobacterales bacterium
GATGTCTACCTCATGCCTGCCGGTGGGGGCGAAGCGCGCAGACTGACCTGGCACCCTTCGGCGGACCTGGTGCGCGGCTTCAGCGCGGACGGCAAGTCGGTGCTGTTCACCACCCAGCGCACCGTGTACACCAACCGCTTCACCGAATTCTTCAGCGTGCCGGTGGAGGGCGGCGTTCCCACCCGCCTTCCGGTACCGCACGGGGACAAGGCCGCGCTGTCGCCGGATGGCAGCTTGATTGCCTACACCCCGTTGCGCGAGTCCTTCAGACAGTGGAAACACTACCGCGGCGGCACCCAGAGCCGGATCTGGATCTTGAATCTGGCCGACCAGTCGGTGAGCGAAGTGCCCAAGCCGGATGGCGGCGCCAATGACACCGATCCGATGTGGCACGGCAACCGGCTGCTGTTCAACTCGGACCGCGACGGTGAGTTCAATCTCTATGCCTGGACCCAAGGCGAGGGCACGCCCACCGCATTGACCGCCCTTCGCGACTTCCCAATCACTTCGCCCTCGATTGGTGCGGACGGGAGCGTGGTGTTCGAGCATGGCGGCTGGCTGCATCGTCTGGACGCCGGCGCGGCGCAGCCGATCAAGCTGCCGGTCGAAGCCCAGTCGGATCTGGTCGAGACCCGCTCCCGCATCGCCGAGGGCGAAAAATGGGTTCGCGCCGCAGCGCCCTCGCCGGACCTCAAGCGGGTGGCGCTGGAGTTTCGCGGCGAGATCGTCACGGTACCGGCGGAAAAAGGTGATCCGCGCAATCTCAGCGAGAGCCCCGGGGCCCACGACCGCAGCCCGGCCTGGTCGGCGGACGGCAAGCGGGTTGCCTGGTTTTCCGATGCCGGCGGCGAGTACGCCCTGCATGTGGCCACCCAGGATGGCCGCGGGGAAGCGAGGCGCTATGCGCTGGAGGGCGCCGGTTTCTACGACATGCTTGCGTTCTCCCCGGATGGCGAGCATGTCTCCTTTCGCGACAACAGTCAGTCGCTATGGGTCCTGAGCCTGGCTACCGGGAAGTCGACGAAAGTGGCCAGCGAACCGGTCTACACCCCGCTCAACCCGATGCGCGCCAATTGGTCACCGGATTCACGCTGGCTGGCCTACACGGTGCAGAACGCGGGGCTGATCCAGACCGTTTACGCCTATTCGCTGGACAGCGGCCAGAGCACCGCGATCAGCGATGGGCTGTCCGAAGCGATCGAACCGGTTTTCGACCCCAAGGGCGAGTTCCTCTACCTGTTGGCGTCCACCGATGCCGGCCCGGTCAAGGACTGGTTCTCGCAGATCAGCGCCGACATGGGCCAGACCTTCTCACTGCATGCGGTCACCCTGCGCACCGACGGCCCGCATCCGCTGCCACCACAGAGCGACGAGTCCGGCGATGACCAAAAGGGCGCCGAGAAGAAGTCCGACGCTGACAAGGCAGACGCGCCCAAGGTCAGCGTGCGCATCGACTTCGACGGCATCGCCGACCGCATCGTCGGTCTTCCCGTCGGCAGCGCCACCCGCCGCAATCTCGCGGTGGGCGCCAGCGGCGAGATCTACTTCATCGAGACCGTGGGTCTGCTGAGCTTTGAGAGCTTCGGCGGCGCTGGTCAACTCAAGCGATTCAGCCTGGACAAGCGCGAGGCCAAGACCCTGGCCGAAAACGTCGAGAGCTTCGCGCTGTCCAGAGATGGCAAGAAGATTCTCTACCAGGTCAAGGAGGACTGGTTCGTCACCGACGTCGCCGACAAGCTGGAAGCTGGCAAGGGCAAACTGAATCTTGCCGCGGTCAGCGTACGCGTGGAGCCGCGCGCCGAATGGGCGCAGATACTCGACGAAGCCTGGCGGATCAACCGCGACTACTTCTATGCCACCAATTTCCACGGCGCCGACTGGCCGGCGATGCGCGAGAAATACCGCGCCCTGCTGCCGCACGCGGCCACCCGCTACGACGTCGACCGACTGATCCAGATGATGCTCAGCGAGCTGTCGGTGGGGCACAGCTATCTGCGCCCGGGCGAGTACGTCGGAACCCCGGAGAAGATCGGCGTTGGCCTGCTCGGCGCCGACTACGCCATCAACAACGATCGCTGGCAGTTCGACCGGGTCTACGGCGGCCTGAACTGGGATCCGGAGCTGCGCGCCCCGCTACGCGCGCCCGGCGTCGCCGTGCGCGAGGGCGAGTATCTGCTCGCTGTTGACGGTGAACCACTGCGTGCCAGCGACAATCTCTACGCGGCCTTCGAGAATCGAGTCGGCCGCCAGGTGCGGATTACGGTTGGTCCGAATGCCAATGGCAGCGACTCGCGTGAACTGGTGGTTCAGCCGATCGATAGCGAGACCCGTCTGCGTTACCGGGCCTGGGTGGAGCGCAACCTGCGCCATGTCACCGAGCAGACCAACGGCCGGGTCGCCTATGTGCACGTGCCCGACACCGGCGGTAGCGGGCACGCCAGCTTCAAGCGCTATTTCTATCCGCAGTCGCACCGCGAAGCGATCATCGTCGACGAGCGTTACAACGGCGGCGGACTGGTCGCTGACTACTACATCGACATCCTGCGTCGTCCCTTCGTCGCGCGTTGGGTGATGCGCTACGGCGACCC
>JAGRJL010000463.1 GCA_020442775.1 Lysobacterales bacterium
GGGGAGCAAGCGCCGCGCCACGCTATTGCTGATCCAGGGCGAGGATCATCTTCGCGCGCTGGATCCGGGCGGGCTGGAGCTGGACCAGATCAGCCTGGCGCAGTTCGGTGAACGGCTGCGGGCGCATAACCACACGCTGAAGCGGGCGCTCACCGATCCGCGCCTGTTTGCCGGCATCGGCAACGCCTATTCGGACGAGATTCTGCATCGTGCTCGGCTGTCTCCGCTGGCGCTCACCGGCAAACTGACGCCGGAAAGGGTCGCAACCCTGTTCGAAAGCTGCCGTGAGGTGCTGTCCGAATGGACCCGGCGACTGCGTGCGGAAGTGGGTGAAGGCTTCCCCGAGAAGGTCACCGCCTTCCGCCCGGAGATGGCTGTACACGGGCGCTTTGGCCTGCCCTGTCCAGTGTGTCGCGCGCCGGTTCAGCGCATCGTCCACGCCAACAACGAGGTCAACTACTGCGCCCGTTGTCAGACCAGCGGCAAGCTGCTCGCTGATCGGGCGCTGTCGCGGCTGCTGCACCAGAACTGGCCGAAAGATATCGACGAACTAATGTAGTGAACCGCAAATTCCTTGACTCATTTCCGCGTCTTTTTCCCTGAATGCGGCGTTGCTCGTCGTCGTCATGCCTCCTCCTCTTGCCTTGCCTCAGGCAAAAATCCATCGGAACTAGGTTCAACGTATTTGCGGTTCACCACACTAGGCGGATCGAAATCGTTTGATCGACTTGTCACCGCAATTGCGCGTCTTGGAATATCCCCATCAGACAGCGGTGATTTATGCGTTCCAACAATGCTCTTTCCTCGACTCGATTTACCCTTTCCGGCCTCGCTTGCGCCCTGGCCCTCAGCTGTGGCGCCAGCGCCGCCGATGCCGGCCCGGATGCCGGCTGGTCGATCTTTCTCTCCAGTCCGACCAGCCAGTCGCTGCGGATGCTTCCAGTTGGGCAGACCCACGCTGTGGCCGACGAGCTGGGCGGCGTCCGTCTGCTGCTGCTGGACGGCCACGGGCCGAATCCCAACACCCTGACTACCCAGGCGCTGGCTGCCGACGGGTCTCTGGACGGAGCCCCGGTCGGACTGGCCTGGGACTATCGCTATGGGAGCGAGGCGGCGCTCGACGCGCGCGGCGACCACTACACGCTGCGTCATGACACGGTTTCCGGGACCATGGTGCAAACCTGGCTGGCCAGTGATCCGCAGGCGCGGACGACGCTGGCCTTCGCACTGTCCGACGCCGAAACCGTGATGGTGCTGCGCCAGGCGCAAAACGGAGACACCCTGCTGGTCCGACGCGCGATCAAGAGCGATCGGCAATCCCAGCTGCTGGTTGAACGCTATGCCATTGGTGGCAAGCGCAGCTGGGTGCGCAGTCTTTCTGCCGCTCCCTCAGGTGCAGTTGCTCTGAGCGAGAGCGACCAGGGCATGATCGCGCTGAGCTACATCGCCAAGGGTGGGTCCTTCTCCCGCGAGGGCGCCACCGGGTCGAACCTGGTCAATCTGGTGCTGGACCGTGATGGAAACCCGGAAGCCGAGAACTCGGTCGCGCTGGATCGTGATTTTCAAGCCAGCGCAGCGATCATCGCGGCCAACGGCGATACCTACATTGCGGCGAAATCGCCCGGCCGACGGAACGCAAGGTGTGCGATTCTGGCGATGGCAAATGGAGCCGGGCAGGTGAATCAGCCTTTCAACATCGACGCCGTCGATTGCACCGCGCCTGAGCGTTTCGCCGCAGACAACAACGGCTTTAGCGCGATCTTCGACGCGGAGCTGGGTGATTCAGTGGACACGCTGATGGTTTCCGGTGACCTGCAGCGCAAGCACTGGACCAGAGTGATCGACAGTCCCCAGCTCGGCACGGCGCGGCAGCTGGCGCGGTTGACTGACGGCAGCGTCGTATCGGCCGAAGCCATGCCAAATCTCGATGCGCCGACCGGGTCGATCGACCTGATCGTGCAAAGCTATGACCGCGCCGGAGCCATCAGTGGCCTCAACCGCCACCTTGATCTCCGCCACCCGCAGGAATTTACCATCCAGAGCACTGCAGACGGTGGCTACGTGGTTGCCTACAGCAGCTACGACCCGACGATTGCCAAGGCCGCAGTTGCCGTCACCAAGGTGAACGACAACGCCGGTGGAGAGCGCCAGATCGGCAAGTAAGTATCGAAAATCCCAGAAATCGTGCTGGGAGCACTATGGCGCCCGGCGGGTCAAGGATCGACCCGCCGGGTGATCCGTTGGCGTCTCAGCGCTCCTGATCCGGGTCGGGAGGCAGATTCCGGCGAGCGAAACAATCAGGCTCGGCCAATTCCAATCGCTACTGGCATAGCGTGAGCATCGGTGCCAGCCGGCTCCGCATCCACTCTGGTGCCCCCGGATCTGCCTGCAGGATATTCACCGCCTTTTTCAGGTTGTCCCGATCTTCAGCTGCGCAGGACATGCCCGTCCCCTCGGCATGCTCACCGAGTCTGAACACCGCAGTACGCAGATTGCTCAAGTGAATCGAGCGCCCGCCGTCGGCGCTCTGCAGGGCCTCCAGGGCCCGCCGCGCATCGCTGAATGCCTGAGTGGCCAGCGTCTGCCGATGTGCTGCCGACAGCTTCTGGGTCCCCAGGCTGTACCCGAAGTGGTAACAGGCGGTGCTGCTAGCGATCGCGATGACCAGCCAAACGGCATGCAACATCGTCGAACCCATCGTCGTGCTCCTCAACCGATCTTGTGACACAACAATACATTGCTGGGAAGCTCACCGTGGTTGTTTGCGGGATCAGATGCGACCTGTGCAACTGATTGATTTTTCGATCAACCGCAAGATCGCCGCCTTCACCATTGCCCTTGATGATCCGCAGTAGAGGCTGCGCGGGAGACGCGCGCTGGCAATCCCCGAATTCTAAACGGCCGGTGAACATGCGATAGTTTTGATGCTGGGCCTCAGGCCCAGATCCTGCCCTTCGCACCGTTGCCTTCACTGACTGGAACACGGAGTTTGTCATGCGCGCCCAAACAATGAGCCTAGCAATTGCCTTGCTTGTGTTGCCGATCGATCAGACCCTCGCCCAGGACGGCTCCGTCTATCGCTGGGAGCGTCCGCAAGGGGCGGCCGGGGCAACGCTGACGCTGCGTGGGGGCGATGGCGACAAGCAGATCAGTTTTAGCGCCGACCAGTCTGTGCTGGTCAGTGCGGCTGATCTGAACAGCGGGGCCTACCGCTGGGAGTTGGTTTTTGCACCTGTGAGTTCGGGCGATCTGGCCAAGTCAGTCAGCGCGCAGCGGAAAGCCGGTGACACCAGCCTGCCCAAAGACTGGCCGCAGTCGGTGCCGGTGCGCAATGGTCTGCTGCAGGTCAATGCGGGACGCTTCGTCTCGCCGCTGATCGAAGAAGAGGTCGGTCAGAAGGCGGAGGGCGCCGCTGCGGCCAAGGCGGCCCCGATTACGGGCAGTGTGTCGATACGTCCCAGCGCCTGTGTCGGTAACGACTGTGCGGACAATGAGAGCTTCGGTTTCTCCACGATTCTGCTGAAAGAGAACAACTTGCGCATCCTGTTCGACGACACCAGCGCCGCACCCTTTCCTGCCAATGACTGGCAGCTCACTGCCAACGACAACTTGAGCGGCGGGCCCAGTTTTTTTGCGATTGATGATGTCAGCGGGGGGCGGCGGCCCTTCCTGATCGAGGCGGGCGCGATCAATAACGCCCTTTATGTGGATTCCAACGGCGATGTGGGCATCGGCACTGACGCCCCGGTCGTCGAACTGCATGCGGTGGACGGCAATACGCCGACTCTGCGCCTGGAACAGAACGGTTCCAATGGTTTCAGTCCCTACGTCTGGGATGTGGCCGGGAACGAAGCCGGCTTCTTTGTCCGCGACGTGACCAACGCCAGCCGCCTGCCGTTTCGCATTGAACCTGGCGCTTCTACTTCGTCCATTCACATCAATGACGACAGCAGTATCGGGATGGGCGTTGCCAGTCCGACCGCAGCGCTGCATATTCGCCGCAATGTCGCGACCAGCTTCCTCCTGGTGGAGGCCACCCCTGGCGACCGTCGAATGGAGTTGGACAACAACGGCAACCTTTATGTGGGCGGCACCATCACTCAGCTCTCCAGCCGCTACAGCAAGGAGAACCTGGTCGCAGTAGCCGGGTCGGCATTGCTCGATCAGCTGCGTAGCCTGGATCTGTGGACCTGGAACTACATCAGCGCGCCGGACGCCGACCGCCATATCGGTCCGGTGGCCGAAGATTTCTATGCCGCTTTCGGCTTGGGGACTGACGACAAGTCGCTTGCACCTGGCGATGTCGCCGGGGTGGCGCTGGCCGCGAGTCAGGCGCTGAGCGAGCAAATCGCCCAACGCGATGCAAAGATCGCCACCCTGGAGGAGCGCATCGCGCGTCTGGAAGCGGCTCTGGAGCAAATCAGCAGCGCGCAGCGCTAGGGGCGGTCGGTCATGATTGCCTTGCGCCGAGCGCTGTTGCTGCTCAGCCTGCTGTGGATGGGTCAAGTCCAGGCCCAGCTGGCTGCCTTGTCTTACGATCGAAACACCACCAGAAGCGTCATCGCCAGCGTCAATCCATCCACCGGTGTGCTCACCACTCAGGGTGCGGGCAGCGCTGGCCGTGCCTTCGGGCTGGGGGTCAACGCCTTCAATCCCTTTGCCCAGATTCTCTATGCCTTCGGCCCTGATCCAGCGGGTGTTGGCTTACCGTGGAAGCTCTACGGCTATGACGTCACCAGCGGCACTGCGCTCCCCGAATTGACACTGAGCAGCACCGGCGCGGTAGTCGGTGCCATTTTCGAACAGACCCCGCCGCGACTGCTGGTGCTGCGGGAGATCGGGTTTGGGGTAGTACGGCTGGAGCGGGTCAACACGGCAACGGGATCGCTTGGCCTGGTCAACACCGCTCCGGTCGGCTGTTGCACGCTCAAGGCGAACTCGGTGGCCTACGCCAACGGAGTGGTCTATGTCGCCGGTGACGTGGGCGCTTCCGGCTCGCTGTCGCTGATCGCCATTCCCACCGACGGTTCGGCGGCGAGTTCGGTGCCGCTTTCCAGTGAGGTCACCGTGATGGTGGGTGATCGCAGCACGGATCGTCTTTATGGATTGGTACAAACCGAGCTGGTGGCCCCCGATCTGCAGATTCGCCTGGTGGAAATCAATCCGGCGACGGGGGTGACCAGCAACATTGGCGCGGTGGTGGCCGATTGCTGCGCAATCGCCCCTGACATTGCCGCAATCGGCAATGGCGCGCTGATCGCGGTCGGTCAGCGCGAGGGCAGCAGTGACGTCGATATTGTCAGCTTCGATCTCAGCACCGGCGCCGCTTCCTTCAGCAGCGCGCCGGTTTCCTCCAGCCGCATCATCAATGGCCTGTTCGACGCCACCAAGGGCCTGGAGCCCAGCACCACAACGATTACCTCGATTGCACCCAGTCCTACGACGCTGGGTGTGAACTACACGGTAACGGTCAGCGTCAGCGCCGCGGTGGCGGTAAGCGGCAGCGTGACGGTGAGCGATGGCATCGGCAACGCCTGCATCATTACGCTGCCGGCCAACAGCTGTCAGCTGCCTAGCACGACGGTCGCCGATCTGCTGATCAGCGCGGTGTACACCGGTGCGCCCGGGTTGGCCGGGAGCGGCGATACGGCTCCCCATACAGTGGATCCAGCAGTCTCCACCACCACAATCACCAGCATTGCGCCGGCCGGGTCCAGCACCGTGGGCGTGGCCTATCAGGTCAATGTGACGGTCAGCGGCTTCGGCACGCCAACCGGCGATGTGACGGTGGACGACGGCCAGGGCGCGATGTGTACGGTCACCCTGCCGGCCACCAGCTGCATGCTGACCTCGACCAGCGCCGGGCCGTTGACGATCAGCGCCAGCTACGCCGGTGACGCCCAGAATCAGCCCAGCGCCGATAGCGCGGCGTACAGCATCGTCCGCGCGGCGACGATGACGGTCATCAACTCTTTCATCCCGGCCGGTTCCAGCACCGTCGGCAGTCCCTACGCGGTCAATTTCGCGGTGAGTGGCGGCTTCGGGGTACTCACCGGCAGCGTTACCGTGAACGACGGCAACGGGGCCATGTGTGTGGCGGTATTGCCGGCGACTTCGTGCAATCTCAGCTCGACCAGTGCTGGTCCCAAGACCATCAGCGCAACCTACAGTGGTGATGGCAATAACCTGCCCAGCAGCGACAGCTCGCCCTACATCATCGATCAGGCCACCAGCAGCACGCAGATCACCTCGATCGTGCCTGCGCCGAGCAGCCCGGTGGGTCAGGCGTACACCGTCAACGTGACGGTGACCGGCTTCAATCCGACCGGCAGTGTCGCGGTGGACGATGGCGCGGGGGCGATGTGCAGCATCACGCTGCCGGCGACCAGCTGCA
>JAGRJL010000464.1 GCA_020442775.1 Lysobacterales bacterium
TTGGTCGGCCTGGGTCGGTAATTGCTCAGCAACAGACCGAGAAAAGCGGCGCCGACGAATAGTCGATACACATGAAAGAGGCGCAGCTCGCGCCAGCGCACCTGCGCATCGCGGACCTTATCCAGACTGTAGACCATGCCGCGTCGCTTTCCTGGTTGTCGTCATCACCGCTTCTGTGAGGCCGCCCGATCGCGCCGAAATGCCGGGCCTGCGCCAGTTCCGGTCGCGCCTCGGATTGATCCAGCCTGCCGGCCAAGGGTGCCATGAAGGCTGCGGCAATATAGCATCGGGATGCCGGCAGCTCGCTCGCGCTTTCGACGTGCCCCTTGGCTCGACGGGTGGGTTTGGACACAATACGCCGCGAACGGGGGGTACCCCTGACAGATTGCGGCGCAAGCCATCACATTTGGGAGTAGGAATGAACTTTCACGAGTATCAGGCCAAGGAACTGTTTGCGCAGTTCGGACTGCCGGTTCCAGCCGGTATCGTTGCCAGTTCACCCGATGAGGCGGTCGATGCGGCGCGTTCGCTCGGCGGTGATCAGTGGGTGGTCAAGGCGCAGATCCNNTCCACGCCGGCGGTCGCGGCAAGGCCGGCGGAGTGAAGTTCGCCAAGACTCTGGCGCAGGTGCGGGATGCCGCCGAGAAGATGCTGGGCACCTCGATGGAGACCTACCAGACCGCGGGTACCGCTCTGCCGGTGAATCTGGTGCTGGTGACCGAGGCCACCGAGATCAAGAAAGAGCTGTACTTGAGCATGTTGGTTGATCGCTCGGCCAAGGCGGTGACCTTCATCGCTTCGCCCGAAGGCGGCGTGGAGATCGAGAAGGTTGCCGAGGAAAACCCCGAGGCGATCTTCACCGTGGAAGTGGATTTCGTGCAGGGTCTGATGCCCTACGAGTGCCGCAAGCTGGGCTTCGCGATGGGCCTGGGTGCCAAGCAGGTCAATCAGCTGACCAAGATCATGCGCGGGCTGTACAAGATCTTCAATGAGCTGGATTTCTCGCTGGTCGAGCTCAATCCGCTGGTGATCAATGGCGCCGGCGATCTGATCTGCCTCGATGGCAAGGTCAATGCCGATGGCAATGCCCTGTTCCGGCATCCCGAACTGGCCAAGATGCGCGACATCACCCAGGAAGACCCGCTGGAGGCCAAGGCCAGCGAGCATGACCTGAACTATGTGAGCATGGACGGCAACATCGCCTGCATGGTCAACGGTGCCGGTCTGGCGATGGCGACCATGGACGTCATCAAGCTCTACGGGGCCGAGCCCGCCAACTTTCTCGACGTGGGCGGCGGTACCAACGCGGCAAAGGTCACTGCGGCATTCAAACTGATCCTCTCCAATCCCAACGTCAAGGCGATTCTAGTCAACATCTTTGGTGGAATCGTGCGCTGCGATCAGATCGCGCAGGGCATTATCGATGCGGTCAAGGAAGTGGGCATCAACGTTCCGGTGGTCGTCCGCCTGGAGGGCACCAACGTCGAAAAGGGCCGTGATCTGCTCAACAAGAGCGGGCTCTCCATCATTTCTGCCGACAACTTAAGCGACGGCGCCAAGAAGGCGGTCGAAGCGGTCAACGGCGCCAACGCTTAATAAGTAAGGACGGAGCAATGCCTGTACTGGTTGATAAGAACACCCGCGTCATCTGCCAAGGATTCACCGGCACCCAGGGGACTTTCCACGCCGAGCAGGCGCTGGAGTACGGCACCAAGCTGGTCGGTGGTGTCACCCCCGGCAAGGGTGGCAAGGAACACATCGGGCTGCCGGTATTCGATACCGTGCAGGATGCGGTAGAGGAAACCGGCGCTGATGCGACGATGATCTTCGTGCCCCCGGCCTTTGCCGCCGACGCCATCCTCGAGGCCGCCGATGCCGGCATTCGGGTGATCGTGGCGATCACCGAAGGAATCCCGGTGCTGGACATGCTGCGGGTCAAAAAGTCGCTTGAGCGCTACGACGACACCTGGCTGATCGGCCCCAACTGCCCGGGCATCATCACCCCGGGCGAGTGCAAGATCGGGATCATGCCCGGCTTCATTCATCGACCCGGCAAGATCGGCATCGTCTCGCGCTCGGGCACGCTGACCTATGAGGCGGTCTACCAGACCACCCAGGCCGG
This sequence comes from Lysobacterales bacterium, assembly GCA_020442775.1. Classification (GTDB taxonomy): domain Bacteria; phylum Pseudomonadota; class Gammaproteobacteria; order Xanthomonadales; family SZUA-5; genus SZUA-5. The sequence goes on from JAGRJL010000464.1 coordinate 2,123, forward strand.
TCTGGGTCAGAGCACCTGCATCGGCATTGGCGGTGATCCCATTCACGGGATGAATTTCATCGACTGCCTGCAGTTGTTCCAGGACGACCCGCAGACCGAAGGGATCATCATGGTCGGCGAGATTGGTGGATCGGCCGAAGAAGAGGCCGCTGAATTCATTTCCGAATGCGTGACCAAGCCGGTAGTCGCCTACGTGGCCGGTGTTGCGGCGCCGCCGGGCAAGCGAATGGGGCACGCCGGCGCGATTGTCGCTGGTGGCAAGGGCACCGCTGCGGCCAAGTTCGAAGCGCTGGAGAAGGCCGGTGCCTCCACCGTTCGCTCCCCGGCAGAGCTGGGTGCTGCGATCAGCGAGCGCCTGGCCGGTGCGCCGGCGAAAAAGGCCTCCAAGGGCTAGCGTTTGCGCCCAGCGAGCCGGAATCC
>JAGRJL010000465.1 GCA_020442775.1 Lysobacterales bacterium
CAGAATCACGTCCGCCAGATCGGCCAGCGTTGCCGCAACTGCGGTCGCCGGCTTCAGTCCCTCCAGCAGCGCGTAGGCCAGGCGCAGCATTTCCCCTTGCTGCAGGCGGCGAAGGATCTCCACCTCCCGCTCCAGATCAGACTCTGCGTGGCCCAACTCGTGGCGCACGATGCGCTCATAGTCGTCGCGACTGGGAATCGCATCCCGCCGCCTGGGGTCGAGCAGTTCGTCCAACAGCACCGGCGCATCGGCCAGCAGGCGCGCCATCCAGGCGCTCTGCGCGAGCAGGCGAGTCGCCTCTTCGATCAGCCCCGGGCGCTCGCCCAGCAATGCCAGATAGCTGGTGCGACGGAGTACCGCGCTGAGCACCGACAGCCAGCGCTCCAGCGTGATCAGCTGCCGGTCGACGTCAATCAGCGCCGACAGAATCATCGGCATCACCCGATCCAGCCGCGCTCGCCCACGCGGACTCATCGACTCCACGCCCGGGGTTCCGGCAAAGTGGCGCAGCGGACCCAGCAGTTCATGATCGGGGCCGGGATCCTGTTGCCCGCCCTGATTGGCCTGCGCCCAAAGCGCAGCAAGGGCCTGCTCATCGACCTCCCGGGGACTGAGCGCGACCGCCGCCCCGACCGGTTCCACCGGACCCAGCACCGCCGCATAAGCCAGCTGTACCCGCTCCCGCTGGCGCTCCAGAGCCTCAGCCAGCGCGTCCCAGCCGGCAAAACCCATGCCCACCGCGACCCGTTCGCGCTTGAAGCGATCGCTCGGAATTTCGTGAGTCTGATGGTCGTCCATCATCTGCACCCGGTTTTCCAGCAGGCGCAGAAAACGATAGGCGTCGGCCATCCAGCGTGCCTCGCCGCGCGGCAGCAGGCGGCGCTGCAGCTGCGCGGAGATCGCCGGCAGAATCCCGGTCTGACGCAGCCCGGGCTCACGACCGCCGCGAACCAGCTGTGGCAGCTGAACCAGAAACTCCAGTTCGCGAATGCCGCCTGGCCCGCGCTTGATGTCGCCAGCGAGCTCGCGCCGCGAAACCTCCAGGTCCATCCGATGCTTGAGATCACGCAGGCCGTCGAAGGCGGCGTAGTCCAGATAACGACGATAGACGAAGGGCGTCAGCCGATGGACCAACTCCGCGCCAGCGACCGACCCGCTGCCGATCGGCCGACCTCGGACCCAGGCGATCCGCTCCCAGTCGCGTCCTTCGCGCTGGTAGTAGGTTTCCATCGCATCAAAGGACAGCACCAGGCGCCCCGCCGAACCGAAGGGGCGCAAGCGCAGATCGACCCTGAAGCAGTATCCATGCTCGGTGACCTCCGCCAGCAAACCGACTGCGCGCTGTGCCACCCGAGCGAAATAGTCCTCGTTGTCCAGCGCCCTTCGCCCATCGCTCTCGCCGGCTTCGGGAAATGCCAGGATCAGGTCGATGTCGCTGGAAAAATTCAGCTCATTGCCACCCAGCTTGCCCATTGCGATGCAGACCAGCGGCTGCTGCTCGCCATCGGCGCTGCGCGCATGACCATGCCGAGGCAGCAGCTCCGCGGTGGCCAGCTCGACCGCACGAGTCCAGGCACGTTCTGCCAGCGCACTGGTTGCGCTCATCACCTTTTCAACCGGCGCCGCGTCCAGCACATCCATCATGATCAGACGCAGCGCTTCGCGTCGTCGCCACAGGCGCAGGGCGGCGCCGGCATCGCTATCTTCGCGGTTGCGCGGCAGCGGCCGCGCACGTCGCTGCCGCCGAATCAGGCTCGGATCGGTGATCAGCGATTCCCAGGCGTAGTCGCTGGCCAGCGCAATTCGGCCCAGCAGCGAGCGCTGCTGGCCAGAAAGCGGCATTGCCAACTCGCGCTGAAAGTCGCGAAGTCTTTCGGCGACGAAGTCCATGATTTCAGCACTGGGTACCGGCGAGGCGGCGGGCCGGTGCTTGCGCCGCTGGTTGGGATGCAGGCGCGATCCCGAGCTCACTGTGCCGGTTCCAGCAACGGCTCCAAGACCGCCATCAGCTGCGCCTCGCTGACTGCCCCAAAATGCTGCCAGGCCTTCACCCCGTCCCGGTCGATCACCACGGTGAAGGGCAGCACCCTGCGCAGGTTTCCGTAGCGGGCGCTGATGCTCTCGCCAAAGGGGTTGGCCAGCAGCTGGAGGTAGCTGCTGGGATAGCGCAGAAGGAACTTGCGAACGTCGTTGGCATCATCCTCGGCCACGCCGACAATGGTCAGCCCTCGCGCCCGGTGGCGTCGCTCGAGATCTGAGAGCATTGGCAGTTCGGCCACGCAGGGCGGACACCAGGTGGCCCAGAAATTGAGCACAATCACCCGCCCCTCCAGTTCCGACAGGCGCCTGTTGCGCCCATCCACGTCAGGAAGCTCGAAGTCCTCATAGCGCTGACCGTCCCGCAGCACATTGCTGCGCTCCATGGAGAGCCAACCGCCCAGGGCAAAACCCAGCAGCCCCGCGACCACGGCCATGGCGATGATGATGTTGGAGGTCCGATCCATGGTTCAGGCATCAACCCGGGCGAATGGGGCCCGCATGGTAGTGCGCCGACGAGTCGCAGTGCCAGTCGCTAATTCCAAATGCAAGGGGCTCGCCCAGGACAGTGGGCACGCCCGCAGCGAAGCCATCATCGACCGAAGGGTCGGACCGACCACCATGGTCCTCGCCAAGAACGACCATCCTGCGGCAGTGTCGGAGTGACCGCGCCGTCTCCTCCGATGGCGAATTCGGCGAGCCTTCAGAACGCAATGCGCCGGCGCATCGGCGGATAGCAGACGCTGTCTTCCTTGCAGCCCTGGAGTTTGACCTCGAGCACGTTCTCGCCTTCCGCGCTAGCCTCGGCCAGCGCCAACGGAACGTCGATCTCCCCGTAGTAAACCGCGACCGGTCCAAAATGCTCGTCATGGTGCGCGACCGCAGCTGGCCATTCGGGACTGATCTGCGTGTCTTTGGCCGGATCCAGGGAAAACTGGGTGCGGTCGCGATAAAGGTAGTACCCCTCAGGCATGGTGAAGCGCACCAGCAGGTGGCTGGTATCCATCGCCAGCGCCTCGACCTTGAACGCCTCGTCTTCGGGCAGCGGCTCGTCGCCCCCAAGCGCTTGGGTGGTCTGCATCTGCGGTTGGCCAAACTGGAGGGTCGGCTGCTCCGCACGCGCACAGGAAACCGCCAGCAGTGCCGCAAGCACCGTGATCAGCGTTCGATAGAGGGTCATCAAGGGACTCCGCAATTCTGGGGCGCCCGCTTGGACCGCGAAGTCCGCAGAAGGTTCCATCACCCCGAACCGTCTGCTTGCGCCAATGACGGTGCAGGCCCCACCACACTGGCGGCCACCCACGCCAGATAGGCATCCAGTCCGCCGACTATCGGCACAACGACGATTTCCGGAAGTTCGTAAGGGTGCAGGCCCAGCAGACGGGTCTGCACCGACTCGAGCCGATCAGCTGCAGTCTTGATCAGCAGCAGCGATTCCCCGTCACAATGCAATTCGCCTTCCCACCGATAGACTGAACGCAGCCCCGGGATGATGTTCACGCAGGCAGCCAGACCGTCACCGACCAGCGCCTCGGCCAAGCCCTGCGCATGATCCGGCGGACAAGTTGACAGCACCAGACGCAGCTGTTCGTTCTCGCTCATCGCTCTGCCCCTCTCTGGGATCGACCAAGTCTGACCGCCAGCCAGCCCCAGATCCAGCGCCAGCAGCATGAACGCCAGCGAACCCGACCGACCACCAGATCGGCCATGCGCTTGTCCCCGAGCGCCAGCTTCCCTACACTTGCGCCCCCTCCAGTGGGTCGTTAGCTCAGTTGGTAGAGCAGCGGACTTTTAATCCGTAGGTCGAAGGTTCGAATCCTTCACGACCCACCA
>JAGRJL010000466.1 GCA_020442775.1 Lysobacterales bacterium
CTGGTCGCCGCCATCGAGCAGATCCGCTACTTCGAGCGGATGCTGGTCGACGAGGGCGCGCTGATCCTGAAGTTCTGGTTTCATCTGTCCAAGTCCGCCCAGCAGAAGCGGCTGAAGACCCTCAGCGATGACCCCGATACACGCTGGCGGGTGAGCCCCAGCGACTGGGAGCATTTCGAACGCTATGACCGCCTGCGCGCGGTCTCCGAGCAGACCCTGCGCGAGACCAGCACCGGGCAGGCGCCCTGGCTGATCGTCGAAGGCGCCGATCCCTGCTACCGCCACCTGACCGTGGGCAATCACCTGCTCAATGCGCTGCAGGCGCGGCTGAAGGAGCCGCCGGTTGAGCCGGCGCCCGCGGTCAGCGTGCGCAGCCCAGCGCTGGATCAGCGCAACGTGCTCAACGTGCTCGACTATCAGGCGACGCTGTCCAAGCCCACCTATCGCAAGCGGCTGGAGAAGTATCAGGGCCAGCTCAATCTGCTGACCCGCGACAAGGCCTTCCGCAAGCGCTCGATGGTGGTGGTTTTCGAGGGTTCCGATGCGGCCGGCAAGGGCAGCAGCATTCGCCGGATCACCGCCGCGCTGGATGCGCGTTTCTATCGGCTGATCCCGATCGCTGCGCCGACCGCCGAAGAGCTGGCGCAACCCTATCTGTGGCGCTTCTGGCGCCAGCTGCCGCGTCACGGCCACGTCAGCATTTTCGACCGCTCCTGGTACGGCCGGGTGCTGGTAGAGCGGGTCGAGGGCTACTGCAGCGAAGCCGACTGGATGCGCGCCTATCACGAGATCAACGATTTCGAAGAGCAGCTGGTGGGCAGCGGGGTGGTGCTGGTCAAATTCTGGCTGGCGATCACCCCCGAAGAGCAGCTCAGACGCTTCCGTGAGCGCGAGGAGGTGGCTTTCAAGAACTACAAGATTACCGAAGACGATTGGCGCAACCGGGAGAAGTGGCCGGCCTACGAGCAGGCGGTCTGCGACATGGTCGAGCGCAGCAGCACCCGCAATGCCAGCTGGACCCTGATTCCGGCCAATGACAAGCGCTTTGCCCGGATCGAAGTGCTCAAGACCCTGTGCGAGAGCCTGGAGCAACAGCTGTGAACGAGCATTGGCAAGCGGTGATCGATCGCCTCTGGGAGGAGGGCTACGCGCTGCTCGCCGGGCTGCCGCTGCTGCTGCTGGCAGCGCTGGTGATCTGGCTAAGCCTGGTCATCGGCGGCTGGCTGTCGCGGCGCGACTGGCTGATTCGACTGGCCGACCGCAATCCGCTGCTGCGCGAACTCACCCGCACCAGCGTGCGCTGGGCGATTGCGGTGGTCGGGGTGCTGATCGCGCTGGAAATCATGGACGCCACCGCGCTGGTGGGTGCAGTGCTGGGCACCGCCGGGGTGCTCGGCGTGGCCCTGGGTTTTGCCTTCAAGGACACCCTGGAAAATTATCTGGCAGGAATCCTGATGAGCCTGCGCCAGCCCTTCGCCGCGCGCGATCACGTGGTGATCGACGGCAACGAGGGCACCGTGATTGCGCTGACCAGCCGCGCCACCATCCTGATGACCCCGGACGGTAACCATTTGCGCCTGCCCAATGCGCTGGTATTCCGCAGCGTGACCCTGAACTACACCCGCAATCCCAGCCGCCGTTTCGATTTCGATGTCGGCATCGGGGTCAACGAGGATCTGCTGGCGGCGCAGCAGATTGGGACCGACGTACTGGACCAGATCGAGGGAATTCAGGATCAACCACCGCCGCGGGCCTACATCGCCTCGCTGGGCGATTCCAACGTGCAGGTGCGCTTTCTGGCCTGGGTGGATCAGCGCAGTCACGACTACACCCAGGTGCGCAGTGAGGCGATCCGGCGGGTGAAGCTGGCGCTGGAGGCGGCCGAGATGGACATGCCGGAGCCGATCTACCGGGTCCAGATCAGCGGCCGCACCGATCTGCACGAGTCGCCCCCCGCGGCGCCTGCGCGGCAGACAGCAGCCACCACGCCGCAGCAGGCTGACACCCGCGCAGTGAGCGATCTGGCCGCACAGATCGATCAGGATCAACTGGACAATCGCAGCAACGATCTGCTCGATCCGCAAGCGCCACGCGAGTAGATGCGCGAACCGTCAGCGACGCCGCTGGCGGACTTTGCGCGGATTGGCGTTTGTTCCCTTCATCTTCATAACCAGATGACGGGAAAACCGATGAACCCTGCTACCAGCACCCTGTTGGCGCTCTGCCTCGCCCTGTCCGCAGCCCACGCTCGCGCCGATCAGGCGATCCCCTCGTGGCCCAGCGTGGCCCTGGAGCCGGCGCAGATCGACTTCGCCAGGGCCCAGGTCAAGCTGCAGGCGCCGACCGGGATGCGCCTGGAGGCCACCCCGGATCGCGCAGAGTGGGAGGCCGAAGGAATCCCCCGCTACAAGGCGCCGACCATCAACCTGCACGTTTACCGCACCCTGCCCGATTCGGTGGAAGATGCGACCCGCGCAGCAGTGGGTAGCCGCAAGGAAGTCCAGGTGCTGACCGCAGAACAGACTCCGGCGGGCTACGCGGTCAGCTACACCGTGGGTGATCGCGGCTCCAGCAGCGTGACCTGGACCCGGGCAGCCGACAAGGTGGTGGTCAAGTGCCACGCCAATCTGGCCAATCCGGACCGGTCCGCCAGCCAGGCGCAAACCGTGCGCTGGCTGCGCCAGATCTGTGAGTCGGTGCAGACCAGTGCGCGCGCCGAAGCGCTGGTGCAGCGCCCGTCGTCCAGCAGCGGGTCGCAGATCGTGGATCAGACCAGCGGGCTCAGGGTCCAACTGCCGAACGGCTGGTTGGCACAGCCGCGGAGCGGCGATGATCCGATCTCCTTCGGCAGCGATGCCCGGGCGCTGACTCAGGGTCCCGGCCCAGATTCGGCGGCGGGGATGCTGATGCTCGGCAGCGTCGCCCAGATGGGCAGCGATCCCACCGTATTGCTGCAACGCTTCATCGAAAAATCCAACAGCGCGCAAGCTGCGGGGGCTAAGCTGGCCTCGCTGCGAATCGGCGGACGGCCTGCGGCGCGGGTCAATCTGCTGGGTCAGGTGGGCCAGGCCAAGGTGCTCTACAGCTACTACGTGGTGATCGGCGAACGAAATGTCGCCCTGCTGATGGGCGTGGATGGCTCGCGCGGCAAGCTCGCCGGCGCGATAGCCGAGATGGCGCAGTCGATTCAGATTCGCTGAGCGATAACCACAGATCGTTCTCGCGACCGGCTCGCGAGAACGAGGCCCTGCAATCCCGATGGAGATCCAGGTCATGCTCAACCCCAGTTTGCTGCTGTATGCAGCCAGCGTCGCAGCGGCCCCGCTCACCGATGGCGTGTGCGACGAATACGCTGCGCTAGGCGCCGAACGCACCGAACTCGGCGGGGGCCAATCACTGTGGACGCATGTCGACGACGACTACGTCTGGTTCTGCTTTCCGGTCGCCGCCGGAGATCTGGGCACCGTTGACCTGCAATTGCGGGCGCCGGCGCTGGATCAGGAAATCAATTTGCATGTCTCGGCGCAGCTGGGTGAATGGCCGGTCGCACAGCCCGAACTGGCACCGGACAATGCGCAAAGTGAGCGCTGGTGGAACAATCGGGGCTGGATCGCCAACGCCGAGCGGGTCAACGGCATGAATCTGGACGGCGAACGTCCGCGCTACCGTTTCCGGCCCTCGGAGGGGCGCGAGCTGCAGCTCAGCCGGGCCCGCTTCGGCAGCGGACAATGGCAGCTGCGCTGGGAGATACGCGGGATCACCGACAGCAACGGCCAGCGCGGCAGCATCCACTTTCCGCCAGGCGACGGCTACCACCCGCTCATGGTGCAATAGCCGTTACCCGGCGACACCACAGCAAACGACCGATGCTCGCCCACACCTTGTTCAACACCGGCGGTGGCGCCGAAGTCCTGGCCAGGGCCGACCAGGCCTACTGGCGCGATCTGGTGGGTGAGCGCGCCGGTGCCTACCGACTGCAGTCGCTGATCGGCAGCGGTGGAATGTCGGTGGTCTATCGCGGGATTCGCGCCGACGGCACCATCGATCGCGAGGTCGCGATCAAGTTCCTCTGCTCGGTGCACCCTTCCGAACAGCTGCTGATCGAGGCGCGCGCTGTGGCCGCGCTACGCCATCCCAACATCATCAGCCTGCTGGACGTGGGCCGCTGGGCCGACGGCACGCCGTTTCTGGTACTGGAGCTGGTTCAGGGGCAGGACCTGCAGACTTATCTGCAGCAGCAGCGGCCCAATCTGCAGCAGCGGCTCACCCTGTGGCTGCGGATCTGCGATGCGGTTGCCGCTGCTCACGCATCCTTCGTCGCCCACCGCGACATCAAGCCGGGCAACATCCTGATCGATGGCCAGGAACAGCCGCGACTGCTGGATTTTGGCATCGCCAGCAGCTTCGACAGCGACCCTGATCGCAATAGACCTGACCTGGGGCTGGGGCTGGGCACGCCCCATTTCGGTGCGCCCGAGGCGCTGGCTGGGGATGCGCTGGCCAACCCGGCTCTGGCCGATCAGTTCGGACTGGGCGTGCTGCTGATGGACATGCTGCTTCCCGGCCGGCAGCAGCGCCTGGAGCCTCCCTCAGCGAACTGTTTCCCGCGCCTGCATCTGGGACTGCCGGCCAACCTCCGGGACTGGGCCGCGCAGCTGCAGATATCCGCGAGACGAATGCGGCGCGCCTATCGCTGCGGGCTGGGCGACATCATCGAGCGCGCCACCCGGCGCGATCCCCGGGATCGCTATGAGTCGGTCGCCGCACTGGCCGCGGATATGCGCGCATGGCAGACGCTGCGGCCGCTGACCGCCCGACCACGCGGCAAGTCCTATGTGATCGGCAAGTGGCTGCTGCGCAACCGCTGGCCGCTGGCTGCGGGCGGTCTGGCGCTGGCCGCGGCAATCGGGTTTACCGTCAATACCGTACTGGTCAACCGGCGCACCCAGGCCGCGCTGGTGCAGGTCGAGCAGGCCCAGAACCGGGCCGAATCGGTCAACGAATTTCTGCTGCAGCTGCTCACTTCCGCCCACCCGGATGAAAACGGCAGCGGCGAAATCACCCTGCTGGAAGCGGTGCGGCGCACCGAGCCGCTGCTGCACGGCTATCTGGTCGAGCAGCCGGGTGTCGAGAGTCGGATTCGGCGCATCCTCGGTGCTTCCTATCGCGCGCTGGGCCAGTTTGAGCTGGCCCGCGGCATGCTGGAGCAGGCCCAGGCACTCAACATGCAGCTGCCGGTCGATCTCAGCGAGCGGCGCAAGACCCAGATCGAGCTGGGCCTGCTGCTGGAGGAAACCGGCGCGATCACCGAAGCCTCCGAGCTCTATGAGGCCGCCCTGAATAATCCGCCGCAGCCGGCTCTAAGCGCCGACTGGATTGCGGTTCGCGCCGCCGACGCGCTGGCGGCTGCGCTGGCGCGACAGGGACAGCTGGATCTGGCGCGGGAGTGGTATCGGGCGGCGGAGCCGGTGGTGGCGACGCTGACTGCGACACCGGATGACCTGAGCAACCAGTCCAGTGCCGCGATCCACTGGGCCGACGCTTCCCGTCTGCACTATCTGCTGGGCGACCTGGAGCAGTCGGTAGCGCTGGCCGACCAGGCCCTGGCGCTGGCCTCTCGCGCCTTCGGCGAGACCAGCGTGGCGGTCGCCAAGGTGCTGGTGCAGCGGGCGCAGGCGCAGTTCCAGATCGGCGACTATGCCAGCGCGACTGCCTCGGCCAGCCGCGCCAGGGAACAGTTCACGGAGCTGCTGGGTCCGGATCACCCGCGGGTCGCCGATGCCGCCTACATCCAGGCGCAGCCGCTGATGGTTCAGGGGCACCTGCGCGAGGCCGAGGCGCTGTATCTGCAGGCGCTGGCGATCCGGCGCGCTGCCACCGGCCCGTCGCATCCCGAAGCCGCCCGCCTGCTCACGGTACTCGCGCTGGTCTATTTTGATCAGCGCCGGGTGGAGGAGCTGGAGAAGGTCAGCGCTGAAGCCGAGCAAATCCTCCGCGAAGCCTACGGCGAGCACAACGCGCTGACCCTGCAGGTGCGCCAGCTGTGGGCCCACGCTCTGGCCCTGCGCGGCGACTGGGAGACCGCCGAGCAGATCCACCAGGCGGCAATTGCGCAGATCGTGATCGACCACGGGGCGGACAACTTCCGGGTGGCCTATCTGCGCCGGCAGTATGCGCGTCACCTGCTGTGGCTGCGGCATCGACCCGATCTGGCGCTGCCGGAGCTGATCGAGAGCATGAGGATCCTGCAGCCCATGGTCCATCCCGGCGATTTCGCCCTCAACGAAGTGCGCAGCATGCTCGGCGATGCCCTGCATCAGTTGGGCCGCGACCGCGAAGCGCTGGACTACCTGCGGGCGACCCAGATCGAGGGTGCCGAACTGGTCGCCAGCAGCCACCGGATGTGCGTGCTGCTGGCCGAGCCGATGATCGCTACCGAGCAATCGCTGGGTCACTCGCAGCAGGTGGAACAGTGGCAACAACGGCTGCGCAATTGTCCGGCGGCACAGTAGGGCCTTGCCTGGTGGCGGGAACGCCACCAGATCGCGTTTGTGCAGATGCCGCCCAATATGGCCCCGTGGAGTCCGAATGAAACTTGACCATCTGGTAATCCTGGTCAGCGATCTGAATGCGTCGCTGCCCTTCTACCGAACCCTGATGCCGCTGCTCGGCCTGCCCGAGCGCCAGTCTCGGCAGTTCGCCGGCGAGGGCATCAGCATCGATCTCAAACAGGCCGACGACCTCTCTCAGGGCTACAGCCGCTACGCGCCCGGTCTGAACCATCTGGGTTTTGTCGCCGAATCGCTCGATCAGCTGCAATCGATCAGGTCGGCCATGGCTGCGGAAGGCCACCCGGTGCCTGAGCTGCAGCGCTTTCACGACGGTCATGCAGTGTTTTTCGCCGACCCCGATGGCATGCGAATCGAGGTGGGAACGGTAATCACTGGGGAGATCGCCGATGGCTAGCCGCGTCTCGCTATGCATTCATCAGCACTTCGGACGACCGATGCTGCTGGCGATCTCGCTGCTCGCCGCCACCGCCGGCAGCGTGATGGCCGCCGCCCCGGTGCTGGTCGCGCTGTCGGTGCCGGATGTCGATGCCGCCAGCCGCTTCTATACCGAGGCGCTGGATCTGCGCTTGCACAGCGAGCTGGACTTCCCAGAAGCACAGGTGCGGGTGGCGCTGCTCAAGTCAGCCGATCTGGAACTGGAGCTGATGCAGATCGCCGAGGCCCGGCCGTCGCCGCTGGGTCCCGGCGAACGCCACCGTCAGCACGGCATGACCAAATTCGGCGTTCGGGTGGAGAGCGCCACGCCGCTGGTGGAAAAGCTTTTGGGCTTGGGTGCAACGGTTCGGATCGAGCCTTTCGACGACCCCAACAGCGGCTACCGGATCACCATCCTCGCCGACCCCTGGGGCAA
>JAGRJL010000467.1:0-12049 GCA_020442775.1 Lysobacterales bacterium
TCGTCGTCGCCATAGCGCTGCTATGCCTCCTCCTCTCGCCTTGCCGCGGGCAAAAATCCAACGGAACCAAGTTCAACGTATTTACGGTTCACCACACTAGCGCCGATCCCCGCGTCAGCGTCAACGACTGGGGCGCCGGTCGTCGCTTGAAAACCGGAGGCAGCGCTGCGGTAGTGCTCGCAATCGAACAGGCGCTGATCCGAATTCGCACAGCCCGGGTCGCGTGCGCGGGCGATCTGCCGCGGTTCTACCAACAACGCCGCCGTGGCATGAATTCTGCTGGATCCGAAGCCAATGCTCGCGCTGGAAGATTCCCATGCAGTTGTTCACCCAACTCACTGACATTGTGGCCGACAGCTGGCGCGCGATCCGTTCGCGTCTGCGCCTGCACCTGCTGATCTCCGGTGTTCTCGCTACCGGCCTGATCGTGCTTTGCGTGATGAGCTCCTTCCTGACCGCTCTTTACGGCGGACCGCCGCCGGCGATCGATGCCGAGCGTCTGCATGCGATTGCGAAGGGTGCAATCGGTGTGTCGCAGCCCAACGCGATCCTCGGCACCGACCTGGTCGAGCTGCGTCAGCGTGATCCGGCGCTCAGCGAGGTCGTGGCCTATCAATGGGTCGAGGCCAACCTGGGCGGCAACGGCAGCGCCCGGATGGTCGACGCGCTGTCGGTGGACGGTGATTTGTTCGGCACCCTTGGCTGGGCGGTGGAACACGGACGCAACTTCACGTCATCCGATTTCGCGCCCGCTGCACCCGCAACCGCGATCATCAGCGAGCGGCTGTGGCGTACCCAGTTCGCGGGCAGCGCGGCAGTGATCGGCAGCAGCATCCGCCTGGATGGCGAAGCGGTGACGGTGATTGGCGTGCTGGCCCCGGAGTTGACCTTCCCCTTCCAGCAGCAGGTTTATCGCGCGGTCGACCTCACCACCCAGGGTGAAGCATTGAAGTCTTCATGGTCGGCAATCGTGTCAGTCGCGGACCCGGCGGAGCGTGAGACCATCAGCGCAGTAGTCGACAACTTCCAGCGCGAGCGGGTCGCGCAGCTGGGCGAAGAGGCGGAACGTGAGCCGATTCGCCTCGCCCACTATTGGCAGAACACCACTGGGCCGGAAGTGCAGGTGATGGCGTGGGTGCTGGGGATCCTGGTCGCGCTGTTGCTGATCCTCGCCTCGACCAATGCCGGCGGTCTGATGCTGGTGCTGTGGATGAGCCGTGCGCGGGATCTGGCGACCCGCAAGGCCCTGGGCCAGGGTGTGCTGCGCAGCGTCGCGACAGTGTATTGCCAGGCGCTGACGGTCGCCGTGGCGGGACTGCTGATTGCACTGCCGGTGAGCCGGTGGTTGCTTGATCGGCTGGAGCAGTGGCTGCATGAGTCGGAGAACGGGATGCCGCTGTTCGTCCACATGCCGCTGGCCAACGAGGTGCTGGTCTGGGCCGCAGCCGGCACCTTCCTGTGCGCCGCGGTGCTGGCGCTGCCGACCGTGCGTCGACTGCGCAGCAACCAGATCATCGATCAGCTGCGCGAGGGTGAACGGGGCAACTCGGTGGGTATCGGGCGCTTCTCCCGCAGCCTGTTCGCGCTGCAGTGTGGCTTGGCCACCCTGACGGTGCTGGTGGCGCTGGTCTGTGCCGAGGGTGCACGTCGTGAGCTCGACCGTCCCCTGGGGCTGAACAGCAGCGACGTGGTCACCGCAAATTTCCGTGCTGACGGCGAGCAGCTGGCGCCTTACGCAGCGGCGCTGCAGCGCAGGGCCAGCGAGCTGCCCGGGGTAAGCGCGGTCAGCGTTGCCGGCGCCGCGCCGATCGCGTGGACCCCGGAGCGCGAGCTGCAGATCGGAGAACAGAAGATCAGCGCCGACTTCTTCCCCGCCGACGAGTATTTCGATGAGGTCTGGGGTCTGCGGCTGCTCTCTGGCTACTGGTTCAGCGGCGAGGATGTGCTGAGTCGCAACCCGGTGGTGGTGATCGACCGCACCCTGGCCGAACAAGCCTTCGCCGGCGACGCGCTCGGTCGCACACTGCAGGTGGCGGATCGCCGCATCGGCGATCAGCTGCTGACCGTGGTGGGCGTTATCGACAGCGTTCGCTTGACCAGCAGAGGCGGCGTCGACCGGCCCAGCCTGTTCACCCCGGTACGTACAGACGCCGGCTACACCCTGACCTTGAGCGTACGCAGCGAAGGGCCCGCGCAGAATCTGATCAAGCCGCTGCAGCAGCTGGCGCTGTCGGTGAACCCCGACATCGCGCTGATGGATCTGCAGACCTTCGAACGGATGCGCTGGTCGGCCGCTGATTGGACCCGACTGGTCTTGAGCCTGTTCGCGCCGATGGCGCTCATTGCCGCGCTGCTGGCGCTCATTGCCGCGCTGCTGGCGGCCACCGCACTGGCCGGCCTGCTCGGCTTTCTGGTCACCCAGCGGCGGTGGGAAATCGGCCTGCGTCGGGCGCTAGGCGCCAATCATCAGGGAATACTCTCGACCCTGCTGCGCGGATTGCGAATGCCGGCGTTGATCGGGATCAGCCTGGGCCTGGGTGCAGCGATGCTGCTGGCGGTGCCGCTGGGGCAGAGCCTCTACGGCGAGGCCGACCAGAGCGGATCGGCGGCCATCGGCACCCTGCTGGTGTTGGGGCTGTCGCTGCTGCTGGCCGCACTGATGCCGCTGCGACGGGCGCTGCGTGTGCAGCCGGCACAGGTGCTGCGCGGTGACTGATCGGGTCCGACCATCGGGAGAGGCGATTTGCGGTAGATCGCCAGACTGAGCTAATAGCATCGGGCGCTATCCCCGGTTAGCCTTGCGCCTCCGCCGCCGGGGCCGTCGTCCATGAGCCTGATCAGCCAGCCGCCAAGCTTCTCCGTGGCGCAAGCCTGTGCGCTGGCGCGACTGCACTACGGGGTCGAAGCCAGCGCCGAGGCCCTGCCCAGCGAGCGCGATCAGAACTTCCGTCTGGTTACAGCCGACGGGCAGCAGCATGTGCTCAAGATCGCCAATGCCGCCGAATCGGCGCAGATGCTGGCGGCCGAGAACGCGGCGCTGAAGCATCTGGCGCCCACAGACCTGGTGCCGCGGCTGATCGGCGCGCTGGACGGCAGCGAGAACGTAAGCTGCGACGGCCACCAGCTGCGCCTGATCAGCTTTCTCGATGGCCAGCCGCTGGGCAGCCTGCCGTACCAGAGTCCCAGCCTGCTCGCCGATGTGGGCAGGACGGTCGGGCGGGTCAGCCGCGCGCTGGCCGACTTCGATCATCCAGCGCTGCATCGCGCCTTCGACTGGGATCTGGCCAGCGCGCCCGCGCTGATTGAGTCCGCCTTGCCGGCACTGGCCGATGAAGAGCTGCACGAGCTGCTGACCCGGATCTTGAGCCAGTACCGGGAACAGACCCGGCCGCTGCTGGAGCGCCTGCCGCTTGCGGTGATTCACAACGACGCCAATGACTACAACCTGATCGTGCGTGATCAGCAGGTGCTGGGGCTGATCGACTTCGGCGACATGCTCTACTCGCAGCGGGTCAACGAGGTCGCCGTGGCGATGGCTTACGCCACCCTGGGCAAGGCCGATCCGGTCGCTGCGGCGCAGCAGGTGGTGGCCGGCTTTCACGCCGAGCAGCCGCTGGAACCAGAGGAGATGGGGGTCGCCTTCAACCTGATGACCCTGCGTTTGGGTCTGAGTGCCTGCATGGCGGCACGGCAGCAGGCGCTGCGACCGGACGACCCTTACCTCGGCATCAGCCAGGCCCCGCTGCGCAAGGTGCTGCCGGCACTGGTCGCGGTCCACCATCGGCTCGGTGGCTATCTGGTGCGCGAGGCCTGCGGGCTGGTGCCGGTGCCGCATACGGCGGCGGTGGTCGATTATCTGCGGCGCAACGGACCCAGCGTGGCGCCCTTGACCCCCGCGCTGGCCTCGCCCGAAGCCCTGCTGGACCTGGATCTGTCGGTGGGCAGCCCGCTGGTCAGCTCGGATCCTGCGCAGAACGAACCGGTGCCGTTGGGCGAGCGGATCGCAGAGCGCCTGCGCGCGGCCGGCAAGACCACTGCCATCGGCGGCTACGGCGAGGCGCGCCTGCTCTACACCGAGCCGGCCTATCGCCAGGGCCGGCTGACCGACCCGCAGCGCAGCATTCATCTGGGCATCGACGTGAGCCTTAGCCCGGGTACCCCGCTGCACGCGCCGCTGGACGGCGTGGTGCACGGCTTCACCGATGCCAGCGCCCGGCTGGACTATGGCCCGATGATCGTGCTCCGTCATCGCACCGACCAGGGCGTGGATTTTTACTCGCTCTACGGCCATCTCAGCGCCGATTCACTCGAGGGGCTGCAGGTTGGTCAACGAGTTGCCCGCGGTAGCATCTTTGCCCGGGTCGGATCGCCGCCGGGCAACGGTGACTGGTGGCCGCATGTGCACGTTCAGCTGATCACCGACCTGCTTGATGTTGCGGTCAACGTCGACGGCGCCTGCCTGCCGGCGCGGCGGGGAACCTGGATGAGCCTGTGCCCGGACCCGGACTGGATCCTGCGTCCGGCGCGCGCGGCCGCCGGGACGCCAGCGCCGCCCAGTCTGCTGCAGCGGCGGCAGCGGATCGGCGCCAACGTGCGCCTGAGCTATGCCAGCCAGCCGCTGCAGGTGGTGCGAGGCCGCGGCGCCTATCTGTATGACCAGTACGGGCGCACCTACATCGACGGCTACAACAACGTGCCCCATGTGGGACACGGCCATCCCGCGGTGGTGGCCGCGGTCAGCGAACAGCTCGCCCTGCTCAACACCAACACCCGCTATCTGCAGCATCAGTTGCTCGACTACGCCGAGGCGCTGTGCGCGCAGTTTCCCGCCGAGTTGGACACCTGCTTCTTCGTCGCCAGCGGCAGCGAGGCCAACGAGCTGGCGCTACGGCTGGCCCGCTGCGCCAGCGGCGCGCGCGATCTGCTGGTGATGGACGCCGCCTACCACGGTCACACCAGCACCCTGATCGAGATCAGCCCCTACAAGCACGACGGCCCGGGCGGGGCCGGTGCGCCCGACTGGGTCCACAGCACCCCGATTCCCGATCGCTATCGCGGGCGCTTTCGCGGCGATGACCGCGAGCTTGGCCAGCGCTATGCCGAGACCGTGGGCGAGGTGATCGACCGCTTGCAAGCTCGCGGTCGGCGCCTGTGCGGATACATCGCCGAGACCTGTCCCAGCGTAGGCGGTCAGCTGCTGCTGCCTGGCGGCTATCTGGCCGAGGTCTATCGTTTGGTGCGCGCGGCCGGCGGGGTCTGCATCGCCGACGAGGTGCAGACCGGCTTCGGCCGCCTCGGCACGCATTTCTGGGGCTTCGAACAGCATCAGGTGGTGCCCGATATCGTGGTGCTGGGCAAGCCCATCGCCAACGGCTATCCGCTGGGCGCGGTGGTCTGCCGCCGCGAGATCGCCGATGCCTTCAACAACGGGATGGAATTCTTCTCCACCTTCGGCGGCAGCACCGCCGCCTGTGCCGCCGGGCTGGCCACCCTGCAGGTGGTGCTGGAAGAAGGTTTGCAGGCACACGCGCTCAGCGTGGGCACTCACCTGCTGCGCGGCCTCGGGGAGATCGCCCTGCGCCACCCGCTGGTCGGCGACGTGCGCGGCTCCGGTCTGTTTCTGGGCGTCGAACTGGTCAACCACCGAACAACGCTCTCACCCGCCGCCGATCAGGTTGGCTTTGTGGCCCAGCGGATGCGCGAGCGCGGGGTGCTGATCGGCACCGATGGCCCGCTGCACAACGTGCTCAAGATCCGCGGCCCGATGCCGCTGGCGATCAGTGATGCGGATCTGCTGCTGGAGGCGCTGGATCAGAGCCTGGCGGAGACCGGGCCTGGCGAGTAGTCACCTGCGCTGTGATGGAATGCGGCGCTGGCTCTGGCATTCCGGTCGCCAGCAGGACTGTCTCCTACCAAAGCAGGGTCGCCCCCAGGCAACACCGGTAGTCTGGTCCAGCCCGGGTCCGAACTGGGCCCTGGGCCCTGATCCCTGGGCCCTTTCCCCTACGCTTCGCAGTAATCTGCCACCTGCGCCAAATATGCCTGCTTGCGCTGCTCGCTCAGGAAGCTGCCGCGGAAGCTGTTTTCGGCCAGGACCCTGGCGTGGTCGCGGTTCAGGCCGAGGGCGGCGAAGGTTTCGACGAAGTTCTGGTTCATGTAGCCGCCGAAGTAGGCCGGGTCATCGGAGTTGATGGTGGCGACCAGGCCGGCATCCAGCAGCTGGCGCAGGTTGTGGTCGGCCAGCTGCTTGAACACGCAGAGCTTGACGTTGGACAGCGGGCACACGGTCAGCGGGATCTGCTCGCGGACCAGCCGCTCCACCAGCGCCGGGTCCTGCAGCGACTGCACGCCGTGATCGATGCGCTCCACCTTGAGTGCGTCCAGCGCGCCGTGGATGTAGCTGGGCGGACCTTCCTCGCCGGCGTGCGCAACTGCGCGCAGGCCCAGGTCGCGCGCGGCGGCAAAGACTCGCTCGAACTTCTCCGGGGGATTGCCGACTTCGCTGGAATCCAGGCCCACGCCTACGATTCGGTCCAGGTAGGGCCTGGCCTGCTCCAGCGTGGCAAGGGCGGCCTCCTCATCCAGATGGCGCAGGAAGCACATGATCAGCTCGCTGCTGACCCCCAGCTCGCGCTCGGCCTGGGCCTGGGCGCTGAGCAGGCCCTCCATCACCGCGGCGAAAGGCACCCCGCGGTCGGTGTGGGTTTGCGGATCAAAGAACAGCTCGGCATGGAGGACATTGTCGGCCCGGGCGCGCTGAAAATAGGCGTAGGCCATGTCATGGAAATCCTCTGCCTTGAGTAGCACGCTGGCGCCGGCGTAATAGATATCAAGAAAGCTTTGCAGATCGGTAAATGCATAGGCCGCGCGCAGCGCCTCGACGCTGGGGTAGTCCAGCTGGACCCCATTGCGCTCGGCCAGGGCGAAAATCAGCTCCGGCTCCAGCGAGCCTTCGATATGGATGTGCAGCTCGGCCTTGGGCAGGCCGCGCAGAAAGCTTTCCAGGGCAGGATCCAGCGCGCTCATCGCTTGCTCTTTGAAATGAGGTGGCCCGCAAGGGTGGCAGAGAGCGGCGCCGAGGTGAAGATGGGGGCGAACTCCAATCATGCCATCGCAGCCTGACCGCCCGCTAAACTGGCGCCGATGAAATCCGTGCTGCAGATCCTGCTGATTGTGCTGTTCGTCGGACTCTCGGCTGCGCATGGCGCTGCCCAGGCCAGTGCGGAGGGCGAGGCGTTGCTGGTGTTCTCGCTGGACAGCGAGCGCGATCTGCGCGGGGTGCGCATCGCGCGCAGCGACCGCAGCGAGCGGGTCACTCTGGGGCCTTTCCCGGCCGGCGTCCATCTGCAGCTGGTGGCGCTGCCGCCGGGCAGCTACCGCTTCGAGGCGATTGCCGATGAAGGTGGTGATTGGGAAACGCTGGGGGCACAGGCGGCGCGGCCCTTTGAGCTGAGCGCCGACGCGCTGAACTACCCCGGCGACCTGCTGATCCAGGCAGTCACCGGCAGCGAGCGGCTCGAGGTCTGGCTGAGCAATCGCAGTGCCCGGGTCTGGGAGCGACTGGCGCTGTCCTATCCCGATCAAGTGCAGCAGCGCCGGCTGCGCTATGCCGGGAACAGCCCGGATCCCTTTCCCCAGTTCTGGGCGAGGTTGCCAAAATCGCTGAGCTTTCCCGACGCTCCGCCCGCGCGGCCGGATCAGGAGGGCCGTCCCGGCGCTCGCGATTTCCTCCGCGCGCGGGCCATTGGCGATCTCAGTTTGTCCCCCGACGGTCGCTTGCTGGCCATCGCCGAGGCCGAGGAGGGACCGCTGCGGCTGCAGCTGATCGATCTGGACAGCGGCGAGCGGGTGAGGCTGAAGCAGTCGTTGCGGGCCGATACCCAGCTCAGCTTCTGCGGCGCGCGCTGTCTGGCGCTGAGCAGCCGCGGCAGTCATCCGAAGCTGCGCATACTGCAGCTGAGCCAGGGCGCCACCTGGTCGGCGCTGCCGATCGAAGTGCCGGTGAGCGGTCAGCTGGTCGACCCCTTGCCCCTGCACGAGCGCCGGCTGCTTTTCGCCAGCAGCGAACCCAATGATAAGGCTGATCCGCTGCGCCTGTTCTTGCTGGACTGGCGTCATGGGCGCCTGGATGCCAGCCAGTTCAGCCGGCGGCGGCAGCTGGATCGCGGGGTGCTCGGCGAGCTGGGCTGGCTGTCCGACCCCGACGGCCGGCCGCGTGCGCTGCTGCGCCAGGACGACCAGCGCTATTTACTGCAGCGTCCGCTTGGTGAAGGTCAGTGGCTGACCTCGATAGCAAGCACGCTGGAGTCGAACTACGACCCGCTGACGGTGACCGCCAGCGACACCCTCTACGCGCTCAGCGAGCAGCAGGGCGATACCCGGGCGCTGGTGCGTACCGATCTGCGCGATGGGCAAAGCCGCATGATCGCCGCGCAGCCCGGATCCGATCTGGTCGGCGTGGTGTTCGATCCGCTCAGCCGGCAGCCGCTGGCGGTGCGCTATTTCCAGGACAACCGCCTGCGTACGCGAGCCCTGAGCGACGACCTGGTGGCGAGGCTGGAAGCGCTGCAGTCGCGTTATCCCGACGAATCTTTCGCCCTGACCCAGGTGTCGGACGACCGTCGGCGCTGGCTGTATTTCACCAGCGGTGATCGCGACGGTGGGCGCTGGTGGGTGCAGGATGGCGCCGAGTCCGAACCGATCCCGGTGGCTGCCGATCGACCCTGGCTGGAAGCGCGGCAGCGTAACCACAGCCGCTCGCTCACCCTGCAAACTGCCGAGGGCTGGCCGCTACAGGCGGTAGTGGTCGAACCGGCCGAAGCGGTTGGGCCGCTGCCGGTGGTGGTGATGCCGCACGGCGGGCCGGTCGCGGTGCGCGATTCGCGACTGTTTGATCCGCAGGCGCAATACCTGGCCAGCCAGGGCTTTGCGGTGCTGCAGGTCAACTTTCGCGGCTCATCGGGATTCGGCAAGCACTTTCGCCTGGCCGCCTATGGCGCGGCGGGAACCAAAATCGAGGACGATATCCTGGCCGCGCTCGACACTCTGCTTGCTGACCCCCGATACGATCGCCGGCGGGTTTGCGCGATGGGGTCCAGCTATGGCGGCTATTCGGCGTTGATGCTGGCGATCCGCGACCCCAAGCGGATTCGCTGCGTGGTGGCGCTGGCGCCGATCACCGATCTGCCGCTGCGCTTTTCCAGTTCGGACTGGAATGACAACGCGCTGCAGGCCGCCTTTCAGCATCGACTTTATGGCGACCCGAACCGCAGCCTCGATCAACAGATGGCGCAGTCACCGCTCTATCGCTACGCCGAACTGCGCGCGGCGGTGCTGCTGGGTCACGGTGAGCGCGATCGCCGGGTCGATCCCGAACACAGTCGGCGTCTGGCGCTGGCCCTGGCCCGCAACCACAACCCCGCCTTTGTCCGCTGGTATCGCGACGAAGAACACGGGCTGCAGCGCTTGGACAATCTGATCGACTGGATGCAGCTCGCGTCCGGATTCCTCCATCAGCAGCTGGCATTGGCGCAGCCGGAGCCCCGTCCGTGATCAATGCCGCGCTGCCGATCGATGAGGTCTTGCCCGAACTGCTGCAGGCCCTGGCCGAACAGCCGCGGGTGGTGCTGGAAGCGCCGCCGGGTGCCGGCAAGACCACCCGGGTGCCGCTGGCAATGCTGGATCAGGGCTGGGTAGCCGGCGGCAAGATCCTGATGCTGGAGCCGCGTCGACTGGCGGCCCGGGCGGCAGCCAGCTTCATGGCCGCGCAGCTGGGAGAGAGCGTTGGCGAGCGGGTCGGCTACCGGATTCGCTTTGAGGTGCGCAGCGGCCCCAATACCCGCATCGAGGTGCTGACTGAGGGCCTGCTGACGCGGATGATTCAGTCCGATCCCGAGCTCAGCGGCGTCGCCGCGGTGATCTTCGACGAGTACCACGAGCGCAACCTGGAGGCCGATCTGGCCCTGGGGCTGGCGCTGGAGGCGCAGGCCGCGCTGCGTCCGGATCTGCGCATCCTGGTGATGAGCGCCACCCTGGACGGCGAGCGCTTGGCGCAGTGGCTGCCGGCGGTCCGGGTACGCAGCCCCGGGCAGAGCTTTCCGGTGACCGTCGAGCATCTGTTGGCGCGCAGCCAGGAAAGCAGCGAGGCGCATCTGTGGCGGGCGATTGATCAGGCAATGGCGCGCAGCGAGGGCGACGTGCTGGCCTTTCTGCCGGGCAAGGCGGAGATCGGTCGCGCCCTGGGCTTTGCCCGCGGGCGTCAGGATTTGCAGCTGCTGCCGCTGCACGGCGAACTGAGCATTGCCGACCAGGCAGCGGTGCTGCAGCGGTCGCCGAATGGGCCGCGGCGGGTGGTATTGGCCACCAATCTGGCGGAGTCCAGCCTCACCGTTCCCGGGGTGCGCGCGGTGGTCGACAGCGGGCTGGCGCGCGAGCCGCGCTTCGACCCGCGCCGCGGCATGTCGCGGCTGCTGCTGAGCCGGATCAGCGAGGCCAGCGCCACCCAGCGGGCCGGTCGTGCCGGGCGCCTGGGGCCGGGCCTTTGCCTGCGCCTGTGGTCGGCCAGCGAACGGCTGGAAAGCGGGGTGCGGCCGGAAATCGCCAACGCCGATCTGGCTTCTCTGGCACTGCAGCTGGCCAGCTGGGGCGGCGAGATTCGTCTGCTGGACGCACCCCCGCCCGGGGCGCTGGCGCAGGCCCGTGAACTGCTGGGGGCACTCGGCGCGCTGGATGCCGACGGCAAGATCACTGCGCTGGGGCGTCGGCTGGCGCGCAGCGGCACCCATCCGCGCCTGGCGGCGATCCTCGAGGCGGCCACCGATCCCGCATCCATCGCGCTGGCCTGCGATCTGGTCGCCTTGCTGGAGGCGCGCGACCCGCTGACCGGCGAAGCCCGTTTCGAGCCGGATCTGCTGCCGCGGCTGCGCGCGCTGCAGGCTCATCGCAGTCGCCGCCCGGTGTCGGGCGCCGATCGCGGCGCGCTAGCGGCGATCGAGCAGATTGCCGGACGCTGGCGCAGCCGCCGGGGACTCAGGCAGGTGCCCGGCGAGATTGATCCGAGCGCCGCGGGTCCGCTGCTCGCGGCCGGTTATGCCGACCGCCTGGGGACGCTCGGTGGACAGGACCGCTATCGACTGCTGCAGGGTGCGCAGGCGATCCTGCCGCCCAGCGCCACGCTGATCGGCACGCCGTGGCTGGTCGCGGTGGACCTGGGCGGCGAAGCCGGCGCGCTGAAGATTCGCCAGGCAGCCGCGGTTGATGTGGCTTGGGTAGAGCAGCTGCTGGGCGAACGGGTGCAGAGCGTTCGTCGGCTGGTCTTCGATCCGGCGGAGAGGGCGGTGCAGGCCAGACAGGAGCGACGCCTGGGCAGCTTCGTGCTGGAAAGCCGGCAGGTCCCGACCAGTGCCGAAGATCCGGTCGCGGAAACCCTGTTGTCCGGCCTGCGAGCTCTCGGCGCAGCGGCGATTCCCGCGGATCCGGAACTGCAGCAGTGGCTGCTGCGGGTGCGCGCCTTGCGCGAGTGGCTGCCCGATGATGGCCTCCCCGACTTTGCCGACCAGGCGCTGCTCGCCGAGCTGGAACAGTGGCTCGCGCCCTGGCTCAACGGCGTGCGCCGGCTGGCCGATTTCCCAACCAGCCGCTGGCGCGAGGCGTTGAGCGCCCGCCTCAGCCATGCCCAGACTCAGCTGCTGAACGAGCAGGCACCGACGCATCTCCTGGTGCCCAGCGGCCATCGCCGGGCGCTGCGTTACACGGCCGATGGCGCGCCGGTGCTGGCGGTCAAGCTGCAGGAGCTTTTCGGTCTGGCGGAGACCCCGCGGATTGCCCGCGGTCGGGTGGCGGTGGTGCTGCATCTGCTGTCCCCGGCGGGCCGCCCGGTGCAGGTCACCGCGGATCTGCGCGGCTTTTGGGATCGCACCTATCCGGAGGTCAAAAAGGAGCTCAAGGGTCGCTATCCCAAGCATCCCTGGCCGGACGACCCCTGGTCGGCGACCGCGACCGCCAGAGCCAAGCCGCGGCGCTGAGCCCGGAAATCTCAAGAGTCTTCGAC
>JAGRJL010000467.1:12235-15785 GCA_020442775.1 Lysobacterales bacterium
TCCCACGCCGAGGCAGCGGCGACACCCGAATTCCCGCTGGTCAGCGGCCGCAACGCGGTCAGCTTCGATGATTCGCAGTTCAACAACGACTACATCGGCATGGGCTTTGTGCTGGACTACCAGGGCCAGCTTTACGGAGTGACCGCCAAGCATGTGCTGCTGGTGGTCAACCATCCGCAGATCAAGCACGTCGATCCTGCGCCGGTGCTGCGTTCCTGGCAGATGTCATCCCCCGAAACGACGCTGGAGCTGGGGCAACTGCTCAATGCCGACGCCACGGAGGCGCTCGACATGAGCGTGCTGGAGCGTGACGCGCTGGTGTTCCGCGTGACTGATCCCGGTCCATTCACCCCGATCAAGCTCAGCGCAAATCCCCCTGCCATCGGTGAGGAGCTGTTCGCCCTGGGCTGTACCTTCGCCAGCGCTGATGACTGCACCCAGGATGTCTACGCGGGTCGCTTGTTGCAGACCACAGAGCACAATCTGCTGCTCGATCTGGACCAGGTGGAGCCCGGCAGCCTGCGTGGGCTCAGCGGCGGTCCGGTCGTAAACGCGGAGGGGGAACTGGTCGGCATCGTTTCCAACGTGATGCCTGACGCAGACGGGGTGGCGCGCTTTGCCCCGGCGAATCTGGACTACCTGCGCTCGGTGCTCAATCGGCTGGCTGGCTAGCGCGCTGATCCACTGCAGCGCCGGCCAAAGCTCCTGATCGTCCGCCGACAAAGGCCGAGACCGAGCGCGCAATCTCGCGCCCGGTTTCGCTGCCGCTGCCGATCTCAAAAACCAGTCGAACATGGCCGATGCCGGGGATCTCGCGATATTCGGCGCGCACCCCGGCCTTGACCAGCGCGGCAGCGAAGGTGGCGCTGTTGAAGGGCCGCACCGTTTCATCCTTGCTGCCGTGGAACAGCAGTGCGGGTGAGTCGCTGCGATCCACATGGTGGATCGGCTGCGCATCGTAGGCGCCCGCCTCGTCGACGAAGACCTCGGCGACCGCGGGATCCACGATCGGCAGGAAGTTATAGGGTCCGGCGAAGCCGACCATTCCGGCAATCGCATCGGGCCGCTGCCCGACCTGGCGCAGGTAGCGGTCGTCGGTGGCCAGCAGCGCAGCGATGTGGGCGCCGGCCGAGTGTCCGGCAACGAAGATCGGGCCCTCACTGCCGACCCGCTCACGGTGATCGGCCACCCAGCGCACCGCCAGCGCGGCGTCGTTCATCAGCTCGGCGAAGCTCACTTGTGGAAACTTGCGATAGTCCGGCAGCACCGCGACCATCCCCTCGGCGGCCAGTGCACGGCCAACGAACTGGTACCAGCCGCGCTCGCCGCTGCGCCAGCTGCCGCCGTAGTAGAAGATCACCACCGGCGTATCGGCCGTTGCGCTGGCTGGTCGGTAGACATCGACCGCTATCCCGCTGGCGGAATCGATCACTTCGGTGATGCGCTCGGAATCGCCATTGCCACGGATGCCGTTGACGGTGGCGAAGAAGGTGGCCTGGCAGCCGTTGAGCAGCAGCGTCGAGAGGCTGACCAGCAGGCTGATGAACTTGCGGCGGTCGATCAGTTTGAGCATCGCTGGTATTGGCCTCCGGTTACCTTAAGACTCCCGCCAAGCCCGGATTATTCATGAATGTTCGTCGCGAGCCGCAGTAGGAGGTTCATGAATAATCCGGGCTAGTGTGGTGTCCTCAAATAAGTTGAACCTAGTTCAGATGGATTTTGGTCTGAGACCAGGTGCGAGGAGCAAGGCATAGCTTTGCCTATGGCTGCGAGGAGCAACGAATCAGAGTAAAAGACGCTGAAGCAGGTCAAGGTAATTTGAGACCACACTACCATCATCTCTCGCCCGCTCCCGGCGAGCGCCAAGCAACCGATGGTACCGCCCAAAGAGCGCCGGTCGATGGTGCCAGACTGCCCTGGGTCCGCGTCAACCGCCCCGTCAGGCCCAAACGGCCGGGGTAGCGCTTCACAATGATTGTCCGGCCCGGCCGTCAGCGTGAACAGAAATTGCACCCAGCTGGGGTAAGCTTCGACTCCACAGCGCGAGTAGATCCCCGAAGGACCGGGATCGCTCGACTGGCCCAGGGCCGTCGGTGCTGCCTACGGTCGTCGCAGATGGAGGAATGACAATGCGTGCTTTGATCCTGTTGCTGGTGGGCGTGCTCGCCTTCCCGATGATCGCTTCAGCCCAGCGCTACGGCGGAGGCGAGATTTCCTGCGAAAGCCGCAGGGGCGGCTACAAGGAATGCTTCACTGATTTCCGTCGTCCACCCAAGATTGTCCAGGTGCTGAGTGACCGCGATTGCCGCGAAGGCTCGACCTGGGGTCATCGACCTGGAATGGTCTGGGTCAGCGGGGGCTGTCGAGCGGTCTTTGCCGAGCGTGGCGGCGGCGGTGGCGGCTGGGGCAATGATCGCGGTCAGGTGGTCTGTGAGAGTGAAGATCGGCGCCGAGTTTATTGCAGCAAGTCCTTCCGAGGTCCGGCCGAAGTCATTGATCAACTCAGCCGAACACGCTGCGTAGAAGGTGATACCTGGGGCCAGGACCGGCGCGGGATTTGGGTGACTGGTGGTTGCCGCGCGGTGTTCGGCGAAAGCTATCGCTCCTCGGGCAGCCACTGGCGTCCCAGTGGGCGCGACTATGCGGTGGAATGTGAGAGCCGCGACAACCGCTATCGTCGCTGTGACTGGGATCGCGGCGCGGGAACCCCCTACCTGGTCGATCAGTACTCGTCCTCGCCCTGCGTGCGCAATCGCAGCTGGGGCTACGACACCCGCCAGGGCTATGTGTGGGTAGACAAGGGTTGCCGAGCGCTGTTCAGCAGTCGCTAGGCACGGAAGTTTCACCGGTCAGTCCGGAAAATCGGACTGACCGTTTTCGCCGCGAGCAAGGCCATCCATGAGCAAACCAACCAGAGAAGCCGCCGAGCAAGCGGTCCGTACCCTGTTGCAATGGGCCGGCGAGGATCCCCAGCGGGAAGGGCTGCTGGAAACCCCGCGACGGGTGGTCGACGCCTATGGCGACTGGTTCAGCGGCTATGCGCTGGATCCGCAGGAATACCTCGAGCGCACCTTCGAAGAGATAGCCGGCTACGACGAGATGGTGGTGCTGCGCGACATCGAGTTTGAATCACACTGCGAGCATCACATGGCGCCGATCATCGGCAAGGCGCACGTGGGCTATCTGCCGGACGGCAAGGTGGTGGGCATCAGCAAGCTGGCGCGCACCGTGGAGGCTTTCGCCCGGCGCTTCCAGGTGCAGGAAAAGATGACCGCGCAGATCGCCCGCTGCATCGAAGTAGTGCTCAAGCCCAAGGGCGTAGGCGTGGTGGTGGAGGCGGCGCACCAGTGCATGACCACCCGCGGCATTCACAAGCGCGGTGTGTCGATGGTGACCTCGAAGATGCTCGGTGACTTCCGCGATGACGCGCGCACCCGCGCGGAGTTTCTGCGCTTTATCGATGTAGGGGTCGGACGCTGAGCGGCTGACTGGGTCACCCTCGCGCTCCGCCAGAGCGAGCGCCATTCATCCGCGCTGACATACACTGGCG
>JAGRJL010000032.1 GCA_020442775.1 Lysobacterales bacterium
TGTCAGATCGACCTGCTCGAACGCAGCGAAGGGACCCCAATCCGGGTGTGGCTGAAGATCGACAGCGGCATGCACCGGCTGGGCATAGACCCGGCGAACGCCAGTAGCGCTTACCATCGGCTCAAACAGGCCGCCAGCGTTGCGGACGAACTCGTCCTGATGACCCATCTGGCCAGCGCCGATGAGGCCGAGCCTGAGCAAACACCTGAGCAGCTGACTACCTTCCAGCAAGCCATCGAGCATCTCAGCGGCCCTCGCAGCATCGCCAACTCGCCCGGCGTCCTCAACTTTCCCGACACCCGGGCCGATTGGGTCCGCGTCGGCGGGCTGCTGTACGGCCTGTCAACCCGTCCAGACAAGAGCGGCGCCGATTACGGACTTCGCCCGGTGATGACCCTGCAGAGCAAGCTCATCGCTATCAATCAGGTCGCCGCCGGACAACGCATCGGATACGGAGGCAGCTACCGCTGCGCCCGCGATCAGCGCATCGGCATCGTCGCCATCGGTTACGGCGACGGCTACCCCCGCCACGCCCGCAGCGGCACCCCGGTGATGGTGGGTAATGCGCTGTGCCACACCGTCGGCCGCGTCTCCATGGACCTGCTGGCAATCGATCTTGCGCCAGCCCCCCACGCCAAAATCGGCGACCCCGTCACCCTCTGGGGCCCCAACCTCCCCGCCGAAACCGTCGCCGAATGCGCCGAAACCATCGCCTACGAACTCACCTGCGGCGTGACCAGGCGGGTGTTGTTTGTGGAGCGGGAAGGGTAGCGATGCTCAGGGTGTATGCGAAAAGCTGGTAAGTGTTCCATCCAATAAAACGGATTGCGTGATTCCTGCGCTGCTGCTAGCGTCCCGATGAACTTTGCAACCTGATGTAACCTGGCAACGTAACCAGCACGCAAGGCGGCTTCCTGGGGAGGAGACGCTGCCTTTCCAGGATTGCCGATTGGGGAAATCACCATGCGAAATCAGATCCGTACAACCATCTCCGTAGTCCTGGCCACAGTTTCGGGATTGGCATGGGCCTTTGATAGCGGCAGCACTGGTGCAGATGGCGCACTCGCGCCGAATGTCGATACGACTGTCGCACTCCCTTCCGACGGTGTGCTGAACTACTCCTCGATAGACATTCCAGTCGGTGTGACTGTTCGTTTTGAGAGAAACACCCTGAACACGCCCGTTACATTGCTTGTCAGCGGTGATGTGAACGTGTTCGGTAGCATCAATCTGAGCGGGGAGCATGCAGCCGACAGCTTTGGCGCTGGTAGCGGGAACGTCGCTGACGACGGACTGCCAGGACTGGGAGGTCCGGGAGGCTTTCCTGGTGGCCGCGGGGGCGAGCCGGATCCCTCAGTTGCAGCGGGAAGTCCAAGAATTGCCATGGCGGGCATAGGTCCGGGAGGTGGACGACCGCAAACCGGCGTCCTAAACAATCTGTCAAATTGCTGGGGCGGCGGCGGTTCCTTCGCTACCCTCGGCGCGACCTCCAGTAATAGTGCATGCGGGAACGCGACTCCGGCACCGACATACGGCAGTGTCGACATCTTGCCTTTGGTCGGAGGATCAGGGGGTGCCGGCGGCAATGGCGCAGATGGTTTGGGGGGCAGTGGAGGCGGCGGTGGCGGGGGTGCTCTGCTCCTGGCTGTCAGCGGAACACTTACGGTAACCGGTTCGATTCTGGCCAACGGAGGCCATGGCGGCGATATTGGTCAGAACTTCGCTTCCGCCGGGACCGGCACCGTCGGCGGCGGCGGAAGTGGCGGGAGCATACGACTCGTTGCCACCAACATCACCGGGAACGGAACGATTAGCGCACTTGGCGCGCGTACTGGCAGTTACATCAACGTCCCTACAAGAGGCTCAGCAGGCGACGGACGAATTCGTCTGGAAGCGGAATCCAACACCAGGACTGCTCAAACCACACCACCGTTTACCAGTGCAACTCCGGGCCTACTAGCGGTTGCTGGATTGCCTACCCTGCGGATCACGAGCGTCGCTGGCGTTGCCGCGCCTGCCGAACCCACTGGAAGCGCCGACATTGTATTGCCCAGCGGCACTCCAAACCCGGTTGAGGTTGTCGTTGAAACGTCAAACGTGCCATTGGGTAATACCGTTGGCGTCATTGTGACTCCCCCGCAAGGAGCCCCGTTGACTGTTATCTCCACCGCACTGGCCGGCGCGCCAGAGATGGCGACAGCAACGGCGTCCATCAATCTGATCGATGGGCCGTCGGTGCTCTTGGCAACGCTGAGCTATGCCGTGAGCGGACAATCCCAAGCGGCGCTGTCGCGATTCACCGAAGGCGAGCCCGTCGTCGCCGTGGAGTTGGCGGCATCCGTGCAAGGCGAAACCCGGACCGTGCTCATCACCGAAAGCGGGCGCAGGGTGCTCCTGTAGGGACCGGCGGCAAGCCGAGCCTATATCAGCGTGCGCTGCGCTCTTGCTATCGCGTCGTGTGTCCTGTGGCTTTTTGCTGCGGGTGGCATCGTTCTGGCGGCCGACGAAAAAAGGGCAACAGCGTCAACAGAGGGTCGAGCGCTGGGCCATTCTCCAACGCCTCGTTCGAATAATGAATCGTTCAGGTCGTCTTCGGAAACCGGCAAATCTGAAATCGGGCCATCCTCGTTTGTCTTGGCGCCGTCGGTGGGCGTGCTTCGAAGCTATGCCCAAGGCACTCAGATCATTGACGCGCGGTCCGCGGCCCTCGGAATACATGTCGGAGCCAGTCTCAACGACGTAACTCCAAATCGAGTGGCGCGCGGAATCACCCAATCAATCCTCGTTCACGGTAGTGGGTTTGAATCCGCAGTTTTCGTCAGCATCGAACCTTCCAACGATCTGATGATTGACAACGTCACTGTTAGTTCAGACGGAACCGAGTTGAGTCTGGATCTGATCGTGGGAAGCGACGCAGCGCCCGGGTTGCGCTTAGTCAGACTCACGGATACCAGCGGCCGCCGAGTTCCTGAGCAGTCTCCCGGCGCGGGCACCTTGCTGATAGAAGATCAACAACCTCAGATTGTCAGCATAGAACCTGTCGTTGCTGCAGTTGGGGAAACGATTGAGCTTCTCATTCGAGGCACCAATCTGCGCGGATTGCCCTTTGGTCGAACTTTTTTCGAGCAGCCCCAAGTCCAGATCCTTCCTTCGGACGATCTATTTGTTGGCGCAAGCCCGACGGCGAATGAGGAAGGAACGGAAGTCAGGGTACCGCTCGAAATCGGGTCCACCGCAGCAACGGGCACGCGCGTTATCCAAGTCACAACCGAGAGTGGCACTACATCCGCTGCGGCGGATCCAGGCAATACCATAAACATTGTCGATGGCAGTATCCGCTATTTGGATCCATTCATCTCGCCGACGCTCGGTGTGCAAGTAGGGCGGCCTCCCTCTGAGATAAAGGACCTATTCGGGACCCCTTTGGAAGTGGTTTTGGGGACAGCCATTAGTGGGTTCACGCCTGGATACGTCGAGCCAGGTCAATCGCTGCGCCTGCAGGTTTTTGGACACGAACTGTCGGGGACAACCGAGCTGCGTTTACTGCCCGCTGAGGGCATCAGCGTCAATGCCGGCAGTCTTAGCGCAACCTCGAGCAGCGTTTCAATTGATATCGTGGTGGCTCCCGATGCGCCGCTGTTGTCCCGTCGAATAGAACTGCTCGTCGGGGGCACCGCATTCGCCGCGCGGACGTTACTACAGGTTCGGTCACAACCGCCGGTCGTGACTGCACTGACGCCGAACTGGTTACTCCGCGACCAGACAACCCAGACCATCGCCATTCAGGGCGCGCGTTTCAGTCAAGCAACTGGGGCGCGACTTATCCCCGATGATCATCTAATCATCGAAGAGTTGTCTGTAATCTCAGACACTTCGGCCAGCCTTCGTCTGCGAACGACGTCAGGAGCGCAAGTCGGCCTGCGTGTAGTTCAGTTGCTGGGATTGTCAGAGGGAAGCAACTCGGTAGCCGGGCCGGAAAATACGATCCAGGTCATCGACCGCGCGCAGCTGGTGACACCGGTTGTTTCTCCAACGCTGGGCGTACTTCGCCAGTCGTCGTCGCCAGCACCGACCGGCACCTTGCTTGGTGCTGCGACCGGTGTTTTGCTCGGTGACGCGGCAGTGGACCTGTCGCCAAGAAGTCTGCCTCGCGGTGAGGTTGTAACAGTCACAGTGACAGGCGTTGGCCTGGGAACGGTTGACGCCGCGCGAATTGAATCCGACGACGGATTATTAGTCGCCGCGCTCAACCCGGCGCCTGGCGGCGAATCCCTGACATTTGAGGTAACTGTCGCTGCTGATGCTGCGCTAGGACCGCGCCGAGTGGTGCTCTTGCGCGGAGCGACTCCGGTACGCTTCGCGGATGCTGCCGATGCCTTGATACAGATCGTCGAAGGTCAACCGGATGGGCCGATCGCCAACCCCGATGCCTATGAAGGCCTAAGCAACGCCAGTCTCATTGTGGGTAGCGGCGACGGCGTGCTCCTGAACGATAGCGATCCGCAGGGAGGGACGTTGTTTGCAGTGCTTCGAGCATTGCCGCAATTTGGGTCATTGAGCTTGGGAGCGGATGGGGCGTTCGTATACGAGCCTGATTCCGACTTCACTGGCCAGGATCGTTTTGAGTACTCAGCGGGCGCTGGCCAACATATTGGGGCCGCCACCATCGTCACCCTGGATATCGCTGAGCCCCATGATGCCCGGGACGATATTTACTCAACGCTGGACTCGTCTACCTTGACGATCGATGCGCTTTCGGGACTGCTGGCGAACGACGTCATCAACGCCGGTTTTGGCGCTGCAGCTGAATTGGTAACCTCGCCGACGCTTGGCACTATCACCCTCCAGTCTGACGGCGCATTTACCTACGAGCCCAACGGATTAGCCGGTAGCGACACTTTCGGTTACCGCATTATTGCGGACAGCGGATCGTCGCTTCCGGCAGACGTGACCGTGACGGTAATCGGGGTAAACGATCCACCCGTTGCCGTCGATGACTATTACGTCATCGAACGCGACACGCTGCTGCAGCTGAGCGCACCCGGCGTGCTTGCCAATGACAGTGACCCCGACGGTGATCCGTTGGTTGTTCGTGTACTGATTCCGCCAAGTACCGGATCACTTACGTTGAGCAGCGACGGCGCTCTGACCTATACGCCACCAGTGGGTTTCGTCGGTATCGCTGGCTTCAGCTACGAGATATCCGATCCCTCAGGTCTGATCGATCAAGCTTCGGTCACCATCAACGTGAACGACTCGCTGGCACCGGTTGCGGACAGTTACAGCATGGATGAGGGCGAGGTGTTGTTCATAGATGCGCCAGGCGTGTTGGTGAACGATGTCGTGGTGGCTCAGGGCAGCATCCAGATCCTGGTTAGCGACGCCCCAGATCAAGGCACACTCAACATTGAGCACGATGGAAGCTTCGTCTACACGCCGGCAAACGCAGATTGGAACGGCACCGACCAGTTCAGCTATCAGCTGCGCGACAACGTAACAACCTCACCGCCCGCAGATGTCACGATCGTTGTTCGTCCGGTGAACGACCCACCGGTGGCAGCCATTGATCGCTATCTCACCGATGAGAATGCTGACCTCGAAGTCGCTCCACCCGGGGTTCTGGAAAACGACCTCGATGTTGATAGTGCTGCGTTATCGGCAACAGTTCTGCTGCCACCGGACCACGGATTGTTGACCTTACGGACCGACGGTAGCTTCAACTATGTGCCGGCAGTCAACTATCGCGGCCCGGACGGCTTTCGGTACACCCTGGAAGACGGAGATGGCGGTAGCGCCGAGGGAGAGGTGCTGATCGATGTCACTCAGCCGCCGACGGCCACTAACGACGTGTACCTGGTTGACGTCGATGTTCCACTGGAGGTGACAGACCCCCATTTGGGTTTGTTGGCCAACGATCACGACGCACCTGAACGTGATCCGCTAACGGCCGAGTTGGCAGAACCTCCATCGCACGGCCAGCTGACCTTGAACCCGGACGGAAGCTTCTTGTTCCTGCCTGAGATGGGCTATCAGGGGCTGGACGTATTTACCTACCGCGCAAGCGACGGTCGGTCTCTGTCCAACTTCGGCTCGGTCACACTTGCCATAGGCATCACTTCATTGCCCCGTGCCGAAGCCGACGAATACCTTGCCATTGAGGACACAGAGCTTGTCATTTCGGCTGTCGAAGGCGTGCTGGCGAACGATACCGATGCAGACACGCCGGCGGAGCAGCTACAGGCCTTTCTGGTTGGTGTTGATTATCAGCCGCTGACTAATCGTGGCGTCGATGTGACCCTAGACCTTGATGGTGGCTTCAGTTTCCGCCCCTGGCCCGGCTTCAGCGGCGAAACTTTTTTTCTATATGAGGTCTATGACGGAACGAGTGCGAGCAACACCGCGATTGTCAGCCTCACCGTTGCCCCGGTAAATGATGGTGTTGTCTGCGAAGACGATTTCTTCGGAGTCCTACGCAACACGATCTTTGAACCGATGGGTTATCGTGATCAGGTCTATTACAACGACGAATACGATCCAGATTTTGCGGTTGAATTCGCAATTGAACAGCAGGGACAATTCGGTGTCGCCCAGATCAATCAACAAACTGGACGATTCAGTTATACCCCACAGCAAGACTTTTCCGGCAGTGATCAAGTCGTCTACCGAGTCACGCAGATCGACACCGGTATCACTGACACCGCCACAGTTACGCTGCGGGTCAACGGTCCGCCAGTCGCAGTAGACGACTTCTACAACCTGACAGAAGACACGCTTCAGGATGCGATTCCAACGCCTCTTTCCAATGATTTTGATCCCGACGGAGACGCACTTGCCTACCTAGCAGATTTCTACACCGGTCGAAATGGGCCGGTTTGGCTCCGCGTCGACGATCGAGAGCATCCGACCTCCACAACGCTCGAGCCGACTCAGGATTTTTATGGGTCCGCCTACATTGAGTACTACATCACCGATGGCACTGCTTCGCGGGTAAAAGGCCGGATCGATGTAGAGGTCGCCGGCGTTCCAGACGCGCCCCGAGGCTTGACCGACAGGTACCTGACACAGCGCAACACACCGCTCGTCGTTGGTAGTCCGAATAGTGGTGTACTAAGCAACGATTGGGATCCGGACACTCGCCCGATCTACTCCGCACCCCCCTGGCGGGCAGCAACCGGCGTTGATCTGCTGCCGATTACTGCGCAGCTGAGCACCAATCCCGGTCACGGCAATCTATCCTTCACCGCGCTGGGTACTTTCGACTACATACCAAACGTTGATTTTTCGGGGTTGGATACCTTCACCTATCGTGGACTGGATGCTACCGGCCGCCTAGGTGAGCCCGTCACCGTTGAAATCAGAGTCAATACGCCACCGCAACCAATCGATGATGGTTATGTCGTAAACGAGGACTCAGTCCTGGTCGTGTCCGCAAGCGAGGGTCTACTGTCCAATGATTTGGACATCGATGGCGACGTGCTTGGGGCGGCATTCTCAGGCTCAGGGTGCGCCCCTTGCTTCGGTACAGTTCGGATTTTCCAGTCGGGTGCTTTCGATTACACGCCAGATGAGAACTTTAACGGTCAGGACGAGTTCTTTTATCGAGTGTCCGACCCGTACGGCGGATTCGATGTTGGTCGCGTCGCGATCAGCATCTTGCCGGTAAATGACGCGCCGGTTACCGAGCCAGATACCTATCGCGGCAGTGAGGACGAAGTCCTGGTGGCGTTCTCGCCCCAGGGCATCTTGCGCAACGACCGCGAAGTAGACGGGGAACAGCTGACTAACGCCCAAGTTGTTGTTCCCGCATCCCACGGCAGCGTTTCAGTCGAGGTCGACGGAGCGTTTACCTACACACCGGATCCAGATTTCAACGGACGCGATGAGTTCAGTTATCGGGTCTACGACGAATCCAATTTGTACTCGGATGAAACGGTCGAAGTTCTGCTGACTGCGGTGAATGACGCGCCGCAGGCCAACGCCGATAGCTACCAGACAACGCAGGATCAACAACTGACTGTGAGCCAAGCAGAGGGCGTGTTGGCCAACGATAGCGACGTTGACGGACCGACTCTGATTGCTGCTCTGATCGGACCGGCGCAACACGGAAGTGTTCAGCTCGATCCCGACGGTGCTTTCAGCTACCAACCGGATGGATTGTTCAGCGGTGTGGATCAGTTTCAGTACCAGGTCGATGATGGCCTGGGAGAGGTCGCCTCAGCGACGGTCAGCATCCTGGTCGAGGAAGTCGGCAGCACGGTAACGGTCACCACCCAGGACGATTTCTACGTATTCGACGCGCCAGGTATCAGCATTTCTGCACCAGGCGTGTTGGCCAATGACAGCGTCAGCGGCGCCCCTACGCTGGTGGCCTCGATGGTTCTCCCGCCGAGCCACGGTAGCGTCAACTTGTTGGCAGACGGTGGATTCAATTACACCGCCAACCCCGGATTCAGCGGTGCCGATGGCTTCACCTACGCAGCCAGCGCCGACGGTGTCACCGAGCTGGCCAGGGTCGACCTGGACGTGCGCGCCGTTGCCAATCTGCCCCCTGTGGCGAACGGTGAGCAATTCGGCATGGTCGAAGACGGTGTCCTCGACTCTGCCTTTGTCGGCGGGCTGTTGGGCAACGACAGTGATTTTGAAGGCTCGGTTTTGAGTCTGATCCTGGATTCTGACGTCAGTAGCGGTCAACTCATCGTGCAGTCCGATGGTGAGTTCGTGTACGCGCCCGATCTGAATTTCAACGGCATTGATCAGTTCAGCTATCGAGTCTCAGACGGCTCGCTGTTGTCACAGCCCGCTACGGCAACGATCAATGTCATCGCTCAGAACGACCCACCGGTCGCCAACGACGATCTATACCAGGGCCCGGCCGAACAGAATCTGGTTGTCGAATCCGAAAACGGTCTGTTGAGCAACGACGCCGACGTCGATGGCGACCCATTACAAGTGGAACTGGTTGATTCACCCCTACACGGTCAGGTGCAAGTCCAGCAGAACGGCGCATTCCAATATCAACCAGCCCCAGGGTTTGTTGGCACAGACCGCTTCCGCTATGCGGCTACTGATCAGTTGGCGCTGGACCTTGCCGAGGTCACTCTCCAGCTCAGTGCGGCGGCCAATCAACCACCGGTCGCGCAGGGTGAGCTTTTTCAGATCAACGAAGATGAGGTGCTCAGTAGCGCCGCCGTTGGTGCGCTGACCGCCAATGACGTTGACCCCGATGGCGACCCATTGACGGTAATCGTCACGGTGCTGCCGGATCACGGAGCGTTGGTCACTGATGGCGAGACATTCAGCTATACGCCGGTGGCCAACTATCACGGCAATGACCAGTTTCACTATCGGGTTAGCGACGGTGATCTCCAGAGCGCGGAAGTCGTGGCCGAGATTACGATCCTGTCTGTCAACGATCCACCCGTGGCGCAAACCGATTTGTACCAAATGCTGCAGGGGCAAACGCTAAGTGTCCCGGTGTCGCAGGGTGTGCTGAGCAACGACTCCGATATTGAGGGCGACTCTCTTTCAGCGTTGCTATCCGCGCCGTCCTCGCACGGCAGCGTGTCGCTGCAGTCGGAAGGGTCGTTCGACTACGTCCCTGATCCGCAATTCCACGGTCGCGATGAGTTTGCATATTTCGCTGATGATGGTGCTTCAAGCACGCTGGGGAGGGCGGTAATTGATGTCACACAGAGTCCCAATCAACGCCCAGTCGCGGTCGGTGAGCAGTTCTTGCTGCCCGAAGACACCGTCTTGGACACTCGAGATCTTGACAGCCTGTTGGCCAATGACTACGACCCGGAAGGCCAGCCGCTGACCCTGCATATTCTGATAGCGCCTAATCTAGGCAATCTCGAGCAGTTTGAGGACGGACACATTCGCTACACGCCAGCGCGAGACAGCCACGGCAGCTTCATCATCGAGTACGAGGTTAGCGACGGCGAATTGAGCTCAGTGCCCGTCCAGGTAGAGATCACCCTGCAACCGGTCAACGATCCACCGGTAGCGAATGCCGACGTCTACGTGGTGCCCGACGATATGCCACTGATAGTCGCGGCCGACGAGGGGGTTATTGCCAACGACCTTGACCCCGATACCGATACGTTGGTGGCGACCATTGTGGGCAGTCCAACTGTTGGTCAGCTCAATTTGGGGCTAGACGGGTCAATTAACTACGTGCCTCCAGATCCGCGACCGGCGCAGGAGAGTTTCCGCTATCGGATTGCTGATCCAAGCGGCGCAGCCGCAGAGGCGCAGGTGGATCTATTAATGAACGCCACACCGATGCCCGATTCGATTTTTGCCAACGGTTACGAGTCTTCCAACCCATGATTCAGCGGACCTCTATTGTCCACCTATTGGCGGCAATCATCGGCAGTGTCTGGTTGCTCCTACCAGCCCTGGCTTTTGCCGATGTGAACGCTGGTCTCGCGTGGTTGCAGTCGCGACAAACCGACGGGGGCGTCCATCAGACTAGTGATATTGCCGCCAGGGCCGATACCAATGCGGAGGCATGGATAGCGGTCAGCGCGCTTTCAGTACAGGGTGACTACGCACTCTTGCGGGATGTCACCAGAGACGAACGAGATGAGACCAACCTGTCCCTAGCACGCCAGGCGTGGATACGGCTGGACCAGGGACAAAGCGCCGCCAGCCAGATCGCCCAGTTGCTTGCTCAGCAACAACTGGATGGGGGCTTTGCGCCTCTATCGGGACTGCAAAGTGAAGCATTGACGACAGCCTGGGTCCTGGCCGTGCTCGATCGAAACGGGCAGGGCACAGGCTCCAACGCTTCGCTGGCATTGAACTACCTGCTGAATACACAAACCGACAGCGGCGGATGGCTGGCCGCGGGAGGCAACCTCCCGTCGGTCTATGTCACCAGCCAGGTGGCGCGAATTCTGGTGCCATTTCGAAACCGATTCGGTATTGCTACTCAGATCAACATGGCGCGTGATTTCCTGTTGGGCAATCGCTTAGCAGATGCCTATGGCGACGATTTTGAAACCGCACTGGCCCTGGAGTCGCTGCTCTCGATGGACGTGACTCGTGCGAGCCAACAGCCTGTTGCCGATGCCCTGTGGGCGATGCAGCAGGGCGATGGCAGTTTCGCCGATGATGCCTTCGTGACCGCCATCGCGCTTCGCGCTCTTTGGTTGTACGAGCAGCCCGAGCTGCCCCCTGCGCAATCGGGTTTGAGCGGTCGAGTGCTTGCTGCCGATACCGACCTGCCGATCGTCGGGGCAACACTGACGCTGAGCGGCGCCTCCAGTGCCGTGCTCGTCAGCAACAACATGGGGCGAATGCAGTCCAACTCCTTGCCTGCGGGTGCTTACAGCGCAGAGCTGGCGTTTCCCGGAATGCGTAGCCTGCTTTTGGAATTTTCATTGATCGACGGCGCGACCTTGGCGCTGGGAGATCTTCGCATGACCCAGGACACCGGACCTTCGGCACAGTTCGGGATTATTCGTGGGCTGGTGACGGACGCCGACGGTGGCGCCCCGATCGCGGGGGCGGTGATTAGCCTTCAGTCACCACCGACGCAGGTGATCAGCGACAGTGGCGGTCGTTATCAGTTCCTGCAGGTGCCGGTTGGTCCGGTGATCGTGACTGCGACTGCTGCAGGCTATTCCAGCCGGCAGGTCCAGCTGGAGATGGCTCCTAGCACGATTATAGAGTTTTCCCTGGAATTGGCGGCAGATCCTGGACTGAGTTCGGCGTTGGTGCGAGGCATCGTCACTGAACATCCCGACGGGACACCGCTGGCAGGTGTCAGTGTCTCGGTAACCGGTGGTGCGCCGCTGGTTGGGACCACCACAGCGGCGGACGGCAGCTATTCGCTGAGCGTCGAACCCGGTGCGCTGGTCAGCCTGCAAGCCAACCTGAGTGGCTATGACCCGGTGACCATCAGCTCGCCACTGACTGGCGGTCAGGTGCTGCAGTTCTCGCCCACGATGTACCCGGAAGGGACCTCACCGGTGGGCGCAAACCGCTCGGTGATTCGCGGCCGAGTGATCAATCAGGGCAGCCGTATGCCCATCTTCAACGCTACCGTGGTGGTCATTGATCCCGCCGGCCAGCAGGTCATTCGTAGCGATGAAGATGGCTTGTTTGAGGTGCGCAATCTGATAGGACCGCTGACCGAGATGCGCTTCAGTGCCGACGCCTTCGAGCCTGCGAATTTGCTGGTGCCGCTGCTTCCCCTCGAGACCCGCGACATCGGAGATGTCGGCCTTCGTCCGGTCGGAATCCAATATTACCTGCCGGATCTGGTAGTCACCGACAGCACCTTGGCCAGCTCCGATCCCGACAGCTTCGCCTTGGACAGCCAGTTCACGGTCGAAATCGCCAACCGCGGCAGCGCCTCCTTGACCCAGGATTTCACCCTGATTGCCTTTGTTGACGGCAACGGCAACGGCGTTTTCGACGAAGCCGTCGAGCCCGAAGTAGGTCGAGTCCGAGTCACCGAAGATCTCCCGGTCGGAGGCAGTGCCAGCGTTGATATTGCGGTGCGCGCCCAGTTGAGTTTCCGCGATGCGCCGGTGGCGTTCTGGGCTGACGCGGACCTGGAGATTCCGGAGCAGGATGAAGGCAACAACACCGGCTCAAGCCTACTCGGCTGTCAGGTAACGCCGGCGTTCATCGCACAAGACACGGTGCGACTTGCGTGGCATTGGCAAGGGCTGGCAAGTGACCCTCAGATCAACTCCGTTGTCCAGGTCCCGTCCGTCGTCCAACTCAGTGATGACAACGGTGATGGTGTTATCAATCAATACGATACACCCGACATCGTTTTTGTTGCCGGCCAGCGCAATTCGATCACACCGTCGCGAACCGCGCTGGTGGCGCTGAGCGGTGACGATGGTCACGAGCTGTGGTCGCGCACCGACTTTGTGCTTTCTCATTTTTCGTCACCAGCCGTCGGTGATCTCGACAACGACGGTATCGCGGAAATCGTCGTCGTTCGCGGCTACCGGTCGGAGATCATTGCCTTCGAGAACGACGGCACACTCAAGTGGCGTCAACCTACGGGTGGACCGGGCATTCCCAATCTCACCATCGGGCCAGATCCATACGTATTCGACCAGCCTGTGATCGTTAACCTGGAAGGCGATAGTGAGGCTGAGGTGATCTATGGCCGAGCCGCGTTCAGCGGGTTCGACGGCGAGCGTCTGTGGATTGGGGAGTTTGATGCAGGGGGATTGATTGGTGGCTTGCCGACACCGTTCCCGCTGCTGATCGCCGACTCCGTCGCTGCCGTCGCTGCGGACTTAGATCTCAACGGCGTAGTAGACGTCCTCGCCGGCAGGACGCTGTACGACGTGGAAGGCCGAGCTATCTGGCATCGAGGCGACATCAACCCGGGTATCGGCACGGACTTCAATGAGACCGAGTTTGGGCATTCGGCAATGACTGCTCTGGGCAATTTTGACCTGGACGACTTTGCCGAAATTGTCCTGGTTGCCGAGGACGAACTCTACCTCCTCGAACACACCGGCGAGACCATTTGGGGACCCAAGTCTGCTCCGGATTTCAACTACATGGGGTCCCCTGCAGTGATCGATGTGGATGCTGACGGACTGCCAGAAATCCTGGTCTCCTCGACTACCCGGCTGACCGTTTTTGAATCTGACGGCACCGTCAAGTGGAGTATCGACATCGATGATGCGGGCGGTATTACAACGCCCACCGTTTTCGATTTCGAGAACGATGGGCTTTACGAGGTTTTGCATGTCGACAATACCGACATCCGGATTCTGGATGCGCGCACCGGTGCTCAGCTGTTCCGCACCTTGAACAACTCCCGAACGATCCTGGAGAACCCGGTCGTCGCGGATGTCGACGGTGACAAGGAGGCCGAATTCATTGTTGTCAGCAGCGACAGTGATTTTCAGACCGGCTTCACCGCGGGCATTCGCGTGTTTGAGGCTGCCGGTGGCGCTTGGGCGGATGCTGGATCGGTGTGGGGTTCACATTCGTTCCATGTCAGCGAAATCAACGAAGACAGCACCATTCCGCTGCTGGAAACCCCTTCGTGGTTGACTCACAACACCTACCGGGTTCAGCGCAGCCCACTGCCAGATCCCCTGGGAATGCCGGACTTCAGCGTTGGTGATCTGCGCCTGATCGACCAAGGACCGGGCAACAACCCGGTGGTGCAGGTTCGCGTCGGCAACGCGGGCCCGGTGGAATCGCACGAGCCGCCGTATATCGGTGTCTATCGTGGCGATCCGGACGCAGGTGGCAGTTTGCTCAACGAGATCCGGTTGGACACCTTGCGTCCGGCGCGTTTCCAGATTGTCAACCTGGGCGAAGTCGATCTGGCTGGCAACGGTGACCTCTACGCGGTGGTTGACCAGCGCGGTCGTGCCCGTGAGTGTCGGGAAGACAATAACCGGCGGGTGATTCCCTTCAGCGCAACCAACGGTCGCGGCGATCTGCAGCTAAGCACAGATCGGGTGAGCTATCGTCCTGGTGACCAAGTTCAGATCTCCGCGCAGGTGAGTAATACCGGCGGACTGACCGCCGATTATGTGGTCGAGTGGGCAATCCGCAATGCTAGCAATCAGACCACCGCGAGCTTTGATCCTGAAGCATTTGTCTCGATTCCGTCTGCGGGCAGCGAAGTCCGTAGCCGAGACTGGTCCAGCGCTGGCAGTTTGGCTGGCAACTACGTCCTTTTCGGGCGCCTCCTGAACACTCGAGGCACGGCCATCGACACCGCGATGGCCAACTTCAGCATCGCTGGAGATGTCAGCGGCCCCGCAGGCAGTGTCGCACTGGCGGCCAGCAAAAACCTCTACGGTCCCAGCGAGATCGCATTGCTGTCCTATCGTGCGCAGAATCTGTCGGACTCCGAGAGCATTCGGCGACCCGAGGTGCTGATCAGCGTGAGCGGGCCGGACGGCTACAATCTGCAACGCACGATCGAGCTTAATGATCTTTTTGCCGGCGCTTTCGTGGACGGTCAGATCACGGTTGATGGGGCCGCTGCTGCCGGTATGTACAGCGCGTCAGCGCAATTGCGCTCGGCCCTCACCGGCTTTGAATACGATCAGGCCAACGCGAGCTTTGCGCGCGAGGCTGATGCCGGAGATGCGGTGCAGGGACTGGTCGATGTCGCGATTGCCCAGATTGCTGCCGGCCAGCCGCAGACCTGCTTGTTCACCGCTCGCAGCTTGGGTCCACAGCCGCTGTTGGGTGTGCAATTGCGTCAGCGGGCGGTCGATCTGCAGACCGCGACAGTGCATTTCGAGCAGGTGCTGAGCGTCGATCTGCAGCCAGGATCGGATTTCGTCGGTAGTGAAGTCCTGAGCACCGCGGCCTACCTTGCTGGCGATCACGCCTGTTTGCTGGAAGTGGCACAAAGTGACGGCGGCTGGCGCTTGCTCGACAGCGAAAGCTTTGTGGTTACCGGCCCGCCGGCGGCAGCGATTATCGTCAGCCCACTGTTTGGGCTGATCACGTCCGAGGCGGGCCAGAACGCCGAATTCAGCGTCCGCCTGTCGCGCGCACCCAGTGCCGAAGTGACCGTTGCCCTGCAGTCCAGTGACACCAGTGAGTGGGCGCTACCGGTCACCAGTCTGAGTTTCAGCCCCGAAAACTGGTCATTGCCGAGAACGGTGACAGTCCAAGGCGTGGATGACGACCTGGTCGACGGCACTCAGCAGGGCAACATTGAAGTTTTGCCCGCAACCAGCGGCGATCTGGACTTCAATGGAATTGACGGTCCGGATGTGTTGGTCGAGAACCTGGACGATGATCCAGCCCAGGTCTGGGTGACGCCGCTGCTGGTAGAGACCAGCGAAACCGGCAGCACGGCGACTTTCACCGTGCAGATCAACGCGGAGCCGACCGCGCCGCTGCAGATTGAAATCGTCAGTAGCGATTCTACCGAATGGACAATCGATCAGAGCATGCTGATTTTCGATGCGCAGAACTGGACCGATCCCCAGACAGTTGCGGTCACCGGCGTCGACGAC
The DNA here is from genome assembly GCA_020442775.1 of Lysobacterales bacterium. Classification (GTDB taxonomy): domain Bacteria; phylum Pseudomonadota; class Gammaproteobacteria; order Xanthomonadales; family SZUA-5; genus SZUA-5. The sequence continues at coordinate 15,984 of JAGRJL010000032.1, forward strand.
ACCGAACTCGACGGCACGATCCAGGGCAGCATCATTGTGGCGCCGGTGGAGAGCACCGATCTGCGCTTTGCTGGTATCGATCCGGACGATGTTCTCGCGCGTAATCTGGATGATGAGGCGCCAATGATCATCGTCGAGCCGACCAGCATTGTCACCGCTGAGGGTGGCGCTGCGGAGAGCTTCGTGGTGCGGCTAGGCGCCGCGCCGAGCGCGCCAGTGACCATTGCCATCGGACCGGTGGATAGCAGCGAGTGGCAAATCCTGGATCTGCAGGTGGTGCTGGACACCGGCAACTGGCAGTCCGGATACAGCGTCGTTGTCACCCCGGTTGACGACACCGAGGTTGACGGTGATCAGACAGCCCAACTCGGTTTGCTTCCTTCTACCAGCGCCGACCCCAACTACGCAGGTATCGATCCACCGGACGTTCAGCTAACCAACCTGGACAACGATGCCGCACAAATCCTGGTCGCGCCGACTCAGGGTTTGATTACCGACGAAGGCGGTGCCAGCGCGACTTTCAGCGTCAGTTTGACCGAGGCGCCGACTGCCGTGGTCAGCATCGCTCTGGTCAACCCTGACTCCAGTGAGTTCGCCCTGGATACGACTGATGTGATTTTCGCCGCCGGCGCGACGGGGCCGGTCGTGGTGACGATTACCGGAGTGGACGACACCATCGCCGACGGCAATGTGCTCGGCGCCATTGTCCTGCAGCCCGCAGTCAGCGACGACACCCGCTACGCCGGTATCGATCCAGCCAACGTTCGAGTAACCAATCTTGACAACGAAGTGGCGCAGGTCGTGGTGCTCCCCAGCGGCAGCGTGGAAACCGCCGAATCCGGCACGACGGCAAATATCGAGCTTCGTCTGACTGCCCAGCCGGCAGCTGAGGTCAACATCGCCTTGACCAATCCAGACAGCAGCGAATGGAGCCTCAGCATGGATCTGGTCAGCTTTACGACCGATAACTGGGCTACGCCGCAAGTCGTTGTGGTGACCGGCGTCAACGATTTTGAGATCGATGGGGACGTTTTGGGAGTGATTGATCTAGCGCCAGCTGTGAGCGCTGATCCAGTCTACAACGGTCTGGATCCGGCCAACGTGCCGGCGATCAATCGCGACGACGACCTGCCAGCCGAAGTCAACCTGACACCCACCGATGGCATCGAAACCGACGAGGGTGGGAGCTCGGCCGTGATCACCCTCAGCCTGAGCACCCAGCCCAGCGCGCCGGTACGCTTTACGCTGACCAATCCGGACCCCAGCGAGTGGCACTTCGATCAGCTGGAGTTGGTGCTTGACGGCGACAACTGGCAGACCGGTCATTCCCTGACTGTGACTGGTGTGGATGACGATCTGGTCGATGGTGATATCAGCGATTTGATCGTGATCGGAGCGGCCGTCAGCGACGACAATCGCTTCGCGGGAATTGACCCGCCCGACGTTCCTGCAGTGAATCGGGACGACGATGGGGCCTTGGTCATCGAACCGGTGGACCTGGAGACCAGCGAAAGCGGCGACGGCGGGCGCTTCAGCGTCAACTTCAATCGTCTTCCCGCGGGTGAGGTTCGCCTGGTGCTGAGCAGCGCTGACGAGGCAGAGATCACCCTGGCGCCGGTTGAACTGGTTTTCGATGCCACCAATGGCACCGTAGCGCAGGAGGTGTTGCTCAGCGGCGTCGATGATCGTGTCGACGATGGCGACCGAGCGGTGGCGATCACTGTCACCGTGAGCAGCAGCGAAGACCCCCACTTCGCCGACCTTAGCGAGAGCCTGGAGGCCACCAACCTGGACGACGACCAGGCGGGGATTGAACTATTGCTCACCGGGCCGGCGCAGATCATGGAGGGAGAGAGTACAGATCTCAGTCTGCGCCTGCTGACCGAGCCGGTGGCGGCGGTGCAGCTGACCGTGACCGCGCTGATCTTGCCGCCGGGCGAGCCCGACGCGTTGGATTTTGCGCTGCAGCCGCTTCAGCTGTCATTTGATGCCGACAACTGGAACGATCCGCAGCCGCTGATCCTGCAAACCAGCAACAATGAACGGGTCAACGGCGATCAGGTCATCGCTGTCGATGTTGCGATGGTCCAAACCGAAGATCCGGTCTACGCAGGCGTAGGCAGCGACGAGGTCGAGGTCACTGTGATTGATCTCGGCGAAACCCTGAATCTGTATCAGATCCCGGCCAATCAGCAGTTGGCCTGGCTGTGGCTGTTGATTGGCTCGCTTGGCCTGCTTGCCATCCATCAGCGAGGCCGCTGGTGATCGGCACTCGCCACACAGTCTTTTGCCTTCGCGTCGGGAGACCGATCGTTGAGCGCCGCCCCGGTTTCGACTGTAGGAGCCAGCCTGCTGGCGATCAGAACTCTCAGTGGCGATGCGCTGATAACTCCGCTGCGCCGACAGGCACCGACGGTCGGCCACAACCGTGTCCCTGCGCGGCCCTGGTTAGAGCCAGCCCTGCTGGCGACCGAAGAATCCGTGTGTCCCACCAGCAGCCCCTTCGCGCGATGCATGACCAATGAATAAACCAATCTCCAACACGACCACGCGCAACCGGCTGACCGGATGGCTCTCCCAGCTGATGGTTTTTGCTGCAGTCGTGGCCGTCAGCATAGTCAGCGATTGGGTCCCGCACCGCGCGATTGCGGCTCAGGCCAATGTGCAGGCCTTTGTCGATCAGCAGCGGATGGTGCTTGCGCGCGACGCCCGAATCGCTGCAGTTTCCGATCGTCTGGAAGAGATTGCAGAACAGCT
>JAGRJL010000468.1 GCA_020442775.1 Lysobacterales bacterium
TTCGCTGCGCTCACCGCATCCTACGCGGCCTCACCAGGTCCCGGGCGGGCCGGTGGATCGCCGCCGACGCGGCTGCTTGTGCAGCTGATCGCGTCGATCAGCGTGCAAACGATTGCTCACCACACCCCGACCTGGGCTGCCTGCGTAGGATGTGGTGAGCGTAGCGAACCGCATCGGCTGCTGGTGCCCATTCGGAAAATCGCTGCCAGGCAATCGAGATCTCACTAGGTTCCAGGTGCAGGCCAGTCAATAGCCGCCGGCGCGGCAGTTCGTGCAAGGGATCGGGTCGATCAGCGTGCAAACGATTGCTCACCACACCCCAACCGGGGCTGTCTGCGCAGGATGTGGTGAGCAAAGCGAACCGCATCACCGACTGCTAATGTCCCTTCGGACAATGACAGTGTCCGGTCGGCCCCATCGAACCGTAGCCTGCCGCGGTGGCGCCACGGTGGCCATGACGCTGCCAGTAGAAGTTCGGCGCGGGCCGCTCCACCGGCGCGATCTGTGCCATGGTCTCCGAATCAAACAGCTGGCCGTTGACCATGGTCATGGACACCTTCTCCAGATCCATCAGATCGGCCAGCGGATTGCCATCGATCACGATCAGGTCGGCGAGCTTGCCTGGCTCCAGGCTGCCGATGTCCTGATCCAGACCCAGATAGCGCGCACCGGCGATCGTGCCGGCCTCCAACACCTGTGCATTGGACATGCCGCCCTGGGCAATCAGCCACATTTCCCACAGGGTTCCCAGCCCCTGCAGCTGCCCGTGGCCGCCGACCTGGATCGATACCCCGGCATCCCGCAGGTCCTTGACCGATTCGGCGACCGTCCGGTGGTAATACTGCTCGGTCGGGGCCATCGGCCGGCGGATCGAGCGGGCATCGATCAGCTCGCGCGGGAAGAAGCGCAGCAGCCGCTCCTTTTTCCACACCTCGCTGTGCTGATAGAACCAGAACTCGCCACTGAGGCCGCCGTAGGAGACCACCAGGGTCGGCGTATTCGGCACGTTGGTTCGCGACCACAGCCCGATCATGTCCTGATAGAGCGGGGCGACCGGAATGTTGTGCTCGATCCCGGTGGCGCCGTCGAGGATCATCGACAGGTTGTAGTAGAAGGTGCTGCCGCCCTCCATCACCACCAGCATGTCCAGCTCGCGTGCGGCCTGATTGATCTGCTGGCGCTGATCGCGGCGCGGCTGCTGGTAGCTCTTCACCGACCAGGCCCCCTGCGCCTTGAGACGCTTGAGGTGATTGCGGGCGTCGTCCAGCGAGTCGATCTTGGCCTTGAAGTCGCCATCGGCGCCGTAAAGGATGGTGCCGGTGGAGAACACTCTGGGGCCGACAGTCACCCCGCTGCGCACCATTTCGGCCTGGGTAAACACTTCCTGGGTATTGGCCGAGGGATCATGCATGGTGGTCACCCCATAGGCCAGGTTGGCGTAATAGCTCCAGTTGGCCTGCGGTGAGGGTCCGTTGAAGAAATGATTGGCATGGGCATGGACGTCGATGATGCCCGGCATCACGGTCTTGCCGCCAAGCTCGAACCGGCGTGCATCGGCCGGAATCGAGACTGCGTCACGGGGCCCGACCGCGACAATCTGGTTGCCTTCAACCAGCACGGTGCCGTCCTCGATCACCTGTCCCTGATCCTGGGTGATCACCCGAGCACCGACCAGCGCGATCCTGCCGCTGGGCTTGTGGCTGCTGAGCTGCAGGCCGATGTCGATGGTCGGCAGGTCCTTGACCTCGGGCAGCGTCTTCGGAGCATCCGGCAAAAAGGCGAAGCTCTGGCTGAGATCGCGGCTGTAGTAGGTCGGCCCAACCAGCCAGTGCAGCTTCTGGCTGTCGCCGGACCAGTGCAGATACTGGCCGGCTTCGTCAGATAGCTTGGCGACCGGCAGCGCCTTGCTTTCGCTGCCCAGCTCGATCTCGCCGCCGGTTTGCGGGAAGGGCGCCACATAGGCGTTGAACAGCTCGGTCCAGGCAATCCAGCGTCCATCGGGACTGGGCATCAGCTGATCGGCATATTTGAGCTTGAAGTGATCGCGCCCTTCGGCGCCGGCCAGATCCACGCTGCGATAGTGCTTCTCCAGACCACCTCCGGTGAGGAACATCACCCGCTTGCCGTCGCTGCTGAAGCGCGGATCATAACCATCCTTCGCCACCCGGGTCGGGGTGCCGCCGACTGAGGGTACCCAGTAAACGCCGCGTTCCAGTCCGTAGCGATCATCGACCAGATTGCCACCCGCCTGCTTGCTCCACACCACCATCGAGCTGTCGTTGGAGAAGCGCGGAGTGAAATAGAAGCCCGGTTCCAGGTTGAGCTCAAGCCGCGCGCCGGTGGCCAGATCCAGGCGCACCACCTGGCTGAGCTCGGTGTCGCTGAAGCGGATGTAGACCAGCGCCGACCCATCCGGCGCGAAATCCGGGCTGTACTCGAAGCCATCATCGTCGGAAAGCCGCGTCGGGGTGCCGTTGGGCAACTGTTTGCGGTAGAGATGGCCGGCGCTGTGGAAGATCAGCTCGCTGCCATCCGGGCTGCGCGCCACGTCGCGAATCATCTGCGCGGGGAATTGATCGCCGTTGATCCGGCGTGCGTTGCGCACCGGCTGATCCAGTTGCTGATCGACCTGCGCGGTGAACGGAATCTCGGCTGGTTGACCGGATTGCGCGTCCACTTTCCACAGCTTGCCCTGGGCCCAGATCACGATCGCGCTGCTGTCCGGGGTCCAGTCAAAATTGGGGTAGGGGCCGAAGATCGCCCAGGCTTCCTGCTGGTCGTGAGAGAGGCCCTCCCATAGCGTGCGGATCTCGCCGCTCTTGAGATCAAACAGGCTGAGCGCGGTCTTTTCGCGAATTCGTCGCACGAAGGCCAGCTGACGGCCGTCCGGCGAGGGTTGCGGCCGTACTGCGCCGCCCGCCACCCGAACCAGATCGATCAACTCTCCGCTCTCCCGATCCAGTCGGCGGATTGCGTAGATTTCGCCGTTGGCATCCTTGTTGTACTGAAAGGTGGGGCCCGGGCTGACGTCCTCGCTGAAGTAGAGGTAGCGTCCATCCGGGGAGAACGCCGGTTCGCCGGCATCCTGCTGGTCGTTCTTGCGCTTGGTCAGCTGCAGCCCTTCGCCGCCGCCGATGTGGTAGAGCCACATTTCGCCGGCGCCCAGTGCCCGAGTCGCGGTGAAATGCTTGCGGGCGACCAGGTACTGGCCATCCGGGCTCCAATAGGGATTGTTCAGCAGACGGAATTTTTCGCTGGTCAGCGCCTTGGGGTCGCTGCCGTCCGCATTCATCAGCCACAGGTTGTCACCACCACCGGCGTCCGAGGCATAGGCAATGCGGTTGCCATCGGGCGACCAGCGAGGCTGGATCTGCAGGGCCTTGCCCGAGGCGACCCGTTTGGCGGTTCCGCCCGCAATCGGCAGGGTGTACAAATCCCCGAGGAGGTCAAAAACGATCTGGCGGCCGTCCGGACTGACATCGAGGTTGATCCAGGTGCCTTCGTTGACCTCGAAACGAGCGCGGATCGGCTTGCCGCGCGGCGCGTTGACTTCCCAGCTGTCCTTTTTGTCTTCTTCCTTGCCCGCTTTTGCGGCCAGTCCGGGTTGTCCGACGGCGAGCAGCGCCCCCAGCACCCATGCCCCGTATCGAAGCGCCATTCCCCACTCCCTCGCCCAGTTGACCAGCGACCGAGGCTAGCGCAGCGGGTGATCGAGAAAAAGGTCCGAAAGTCGTGTCGGCGACAAATCGGGTCGTGCCGTTCCCCGACTTCCGTCAGGGAAGGTGCTCGGAAGTCATGCTGCGCTCAGGAATGGCTCATCGGGGTGGGGGAGCCGCCGCGGCGCTGGTCTTCAGGCTGGACAATGGCGGTATGGCGGTGATTACCGCTCATGGTCCGCTCTGCTCCGGGTCCGGGCCAATTGGGCTGCCGATGGTGGCTGGCGCGGGCCGCTCTTCAGCATCGGCGTGGGCACTTGCGGGTGCTGTAGGGGAGACCACGCTCATCATCACTGCGACCACCACGGGAACGACGGTGGGTGAGCTGAGCGGTCGTGCTTGCTTGGTAGCCAACCGCCGCTTCTTGACGGGACCGAAGCGGACGCGGGAAAGCTCGCACTGCCTCAAGGCCGTTTCGGGGAGCTCAGGGCATAGATGGTTGAAATGCGGGACTTTGGGTGGCGGTTCCATCGGCGCTCCGGTGCCGAGATTTCCATGGAGACTGCGCCTTTTGTGTTTAACACGCAAGGGCGCACCTGAAATCGAGTGATTGCATTCATTTCGATAGTTATCGAAATATTATGCGCGACAAAATACCTACAATTCAATAAGTTGCCGAAGGCAATTCAGGTGGTTTCATCGTATTCAAAATGCGAACAGCAGGGCATCGCGTGATTCCAGGCGCGAGATTGCGCCGCGTTCCAGAGGTGCGTTCTGCGAATGCGCTGCGGAAAACAGGCGGACATTGCATTCCATACTTCCAGTTGGCCTGATGGCTTCGAAAGTAGCGCTCGCAGCGAAAGCAGTACCAGCGACTGCTGGCGTGGTTGAGAGTGAGGGGCAAGCTGAAGATGAACCCGAGCAGACCTACCACCATTGCCGCACTCAAGCCGAACAGGTAGCCGCAGACCAGGCTCAGAAGGATGACCACAAGCATGGCGACCATGCCCTTTTCCTTGCCGTCGATGACGTTCTCGCCATCCTCCAGCCAGAATCCGCACTGCCGACAGCAGGGGACGTTGCGGACGCTCGGGTGGCCTCGATACTTCATCGGGCGATGCGCCCTCGCCTGCGGAATTCAGGCAACAGGTGCCTTCGGTCTTGGTGGTACTGGCTAGTTGCGTGGGGGAATGGCATAGGTGCCGACGGCATGGGCCACCGGTTCATCACTGCCGTCGGAATAGATGGTGACTTCGCCAATGGCCAGCCGCTTCCCAACCTTGATCAACCGGCAGTCAGCCAGCAGATCCATGTCCGCGCTGGGCTTGCGCAGAAAATTGATGTTGAGGTTGGTGGTAACCGCCATCGCCACCAGGCCGATCTCGCCAAGGATGGCGACGTAGAGGGCGGCGTCGGCCAGCGCCATCAGCACCGGTCCGGACACCGTTCCGCCTGGGCGCAGGTGCGCCGTGCCAATGCGCTTGCGCAGGCTCGCCGCGCGACCACCGACGCTCTCGATGACGAAATTGGCCTGCGGAAACTCATCGGCGAAGAAGCGCTCGAGTTCGGCCTTGCTCGCGTGGTGCTCCATGGACGTCTCAACCGGCCTTGAAATAGTGGGTGCGCGAGATCTCCCGCACTTCGACACTGATGTCGCACGGGTGTTCCCGGGTTTGGGTCTGGTAATGCCGATGCAGTATGGCTACCAGAGACTGTCCCAGGCGCTGGATCAGCTCGCTGTCTCGGCCTGGGAGTATCGACAGCTGCAGCGATACGAAGCGATGAGTGGGCTGGCCGCCGCTGCTGCTGTAGTCATTGCGCAAGCGTCGACATTTGAACAGCGTCGGATCAAAGCCCACCAGATCAATGGCGTACTGCTGCAGCTCGGCGAACAGCGGTGCCGGGTCCGGGGGATCGGCCAGATCGTTGCTGTGCTCCAGGATCAGGTGCGGCACGGCTATTGATGAGCCGGCGAATTGAGGAAGTCCGTCTGGGTCTCCGGTGCCGGGCTGCAGCCGTAGCAGTCGATCAGCAGGTTGTCGCTGGCGTTGGCCTTGGCCACAAACTGGGTGACCCGTGCGGCCAGTTCCGGATGCTCGGCCGAGGCGAAAACATCGGAGATATGGACCACCAGATTCAGGCGGATCGTGCTGCCGTTCATATCGAAGCAGAACGGGGCATGGTCAGCCGAGAGCAGGAACTGGAACAACTGATCGAGGCCCTTACTGCCGGTCTGGGCCAGCGGTGAGGAGAAGTTCAGGTGTTCGGAGCAGCAGCACCAGACCTTGATCGGCGCGCTGCCGCTGTGGAAGGACCAGTTGTGGTTGCCGTGCCGGGCCAGCACCGGGTCGACGTTGGCCTTGGCCAGCGCGGACTCGACGAAGTTCACCAGCGGATGAGGGTCGGGCTCGTCGAAGAACTCGGCGAATTCGTGATATGCCTCCAGATCGGTACCGCAGCTGGGGCAGTAGCGCAGGGCGTCGCCGATCAGTTCTTCGCAAGCCGGGCACTGGACCCCAAACTTGCTCTTTTGGGCGCGAAAATCGTCGATGAAGCGGCGAACGTCTTCGACCGGGATGCCAAAGCCCACTGAATCGGCCGAGGTCAGCTTGCAGGTGGTCACCGCAATGATCTGGCGCTGGTCGTCGAGGATGGGACCACCGGAATTGCCCGGATTGATCGCGGCATCGGTCTGCACGTAGTGCTGTTCGTCCAGCAGCTGATGCGCATGGGAAATCACCCCCTCGGTCAGGGACAGCGGCAGGCCCACCGGAAAACCGAGGATGTGCACCGATTGCTTCGGCCGAAGGGCGCTGCCGTCACCCAGGGTCAGCACTTCCTCATTGACCGCATGCGCGAGTTCGACGATGGCCAGGTCACGATAAGGGTGCAGCCGCCGGACGGTGCCCATGATCCGGGTGCGATCGCGCATCTCGACCGCAACCTGGCGGTAGGGAGCGACCACGTGGCAGTTGGTCAGCAGGTGCCGCTGGTCGATCAGAAAGCCACTGCCGGTGCCCGCGCCGGTGTAAACCTGAAACACGCCCAGGCCATCGATCTCGTCCAGGCTTTGGTTGGGGTCGTGATCAGGCGTCATAGCTGTACTCCGCAGATTCTTCCGCAACGGACGGATCAAGGTCATTACCGTGACTGCGAACGGTGCTGTTGGCGTGATTCCACAACAGGTCTGCCGCCTCCCGCCACGGTTTGTCGGATGCCTGCTCCAGACCGGTGCGCAGCGTCGACTCGATCTCGGCGGGCCAGGAGTGATAGGCGAGCAGATAGACATAGTCCGAGATCAGCTCCAGTGCGGCCTCCAATGAGCGACCTGCGGATCTGAGTTCGCCGGTGCTCTGCATGCGGTTGCCGGAAAGCATGGAGCTGATCAGCGAGGGCGTGCCTTCCTGCAGCGGGTTGATCGCGTAGCTGGCGTGCCCCAGACAGTTTCGCAGCTGCTCCTGACTGACCTTGCTCATGCTCTTGATGCATTTGGCCAGCGAGCTGTCGCGCTTGTTCGGGTGCTCCTCGTTGTCGGTGAAGGTTTCTGCGGATTCGTTGAGATCGGCGCGAACCGGGCCAAACAGCGGCAGCAGATAGCGGATGTGATTGGCGGCCAGGCTGCCCAGGGTGTCGAGAAAACGCACCGAGCGGCGCCGGCGCGATTCCAGCAGCAGCTCGTTCATGGCGCTCCAGTGATCGTTCCAGATCGCCCAGGCCTGATCGAATTCGGGCTCGGCCAGGGTCGCCACCGGTTCCCGGTCCGGAGTGCTGACATGGAAGCGTTCCACCATCCAACCGTCATTGGCATCGGCCTCCATTGGAAGACGCTGCAGGACCTCGATCAGCTTGAGCGGGTGCATCAGGCCCAGCTGATCGCGAAACTCCAGGCTCAATACCGCCCCTCGCAACCGCGGCTGGAACAGCTGCCCGGTCGCGCTCAGGCGGGTGAGGTAGTAGCGCAGCGCGGCGGTTGCGGCAGATCCGGACTGCAGTTCCGCTAGCACCGCGCTGATTGCAAGCGAGCCTGCATCAATGTGCACCCGCACCCGGGCAGATCCCTGAACGATCAACAGCGGCTCGGCAGCAAGATCGGGTATCGATATCTCGGGCAGCAGATACTGCAGCGCGAGCTGTATCGACGAGGCAAAGTCCTGCTGCTCGAATGCGGTGATCGCACGGTCGCGCAGATCGTAATCGCGCGGCGCGACCGGCAGCCGCCGGCGAATCGGTGCCGGGCAGCGCAAGGAGGTGATGGACATGAGCGGGGGTACTTCCGGGTGAACGGCGGAGTGCAGAATTGGGGGCATCTGCGCCAGTTCAAAGGGTGCCCGACGGATTTTGCTGTCAGCCAGCTGCGGCTCAGCGCGCAATCAGCGGCTTCTCGAGCAGTCCATAGCTCGTTCTGGGGGCGAATCCCTGCCGCGCGTAGAAGGCGCTCGCGGCGTCATTGTCCGCGCCCACCTGCAGTGAAAGACGCCGGCAGCCGCGGGCCGAGGCTGCGGCAGAGGCGGCGTTCAGGAGGGCCGCACCGCAGCCCCGGCCTCGCTGTTCCGGAACCACGAAGAGCTCATCGATCTCGGCAATGGCGCCGCCGAATTCGAGGCTGAAGGAGTACACCATGAGCAGATATCCCAGCGTCTGGTTCTGGTCACGGAGAATCCAGAAGCAGCCCAGAGTAGGCTCCAGTAGCAGTCGTCGGATCAGCTCACAGGTGACTGTGGGTTCAAAACCGGGAATGCCCTCAAAGGCCCAGTAGCGCCCGATCAGCCCGCAAAGATCCTCCAGATCGCATTCTACGGCGAGCCTCGGCTCATTCACGATCGACATTGCCCCGACCAGCTGACTGTTCGCGCGTCAGCCACTCTCTGACATAGCTGCAGCTGGCGTGTATTGCCATCGGCTGGAGCCGAGCCCAGCCGATCCCGGCAGCGACCAGTTCTGCCGCCAGCCCCTGTCCGCGCAGGGCAGGTGGGGTCCAGGTATGCACAAAGTCGATCTGATCTGCGCTGAGCAGATAGTCCAGATGGGCTATCTGATCGCCGTGGCGGATGACAAAGCGCTGCTGCTCGGGCTGATGCTCAACCATGCTCGTTCCGCTCAAGTGTTCAAGGATGTGATGTTGCCTCACCAGGGGATCTCGCTGCCATCCCAGGCCAGGAAGCGGCCGCTGTCTGTGGGTGCGGCGGAGATCGCCAGGTTGAGCAGGCGTCGGGCTGCATCTAGCGGCTGCTGCAGCTGGCCTTTGGCCAGATGTTCCTGAAAGGGTCGCGATAGGGGAGTGTCGACGGTGCCAGGATGCAGCAGTAGGCAACAGCCGCTTGGATTCAGGCGACTGAGCTCCACCGCGAAGGTGCGAATGAGCTGATTCTGGGCGGCCTTCGACGCGCGGTATGCGTACCAGCCGCCGAGTCGGTTGTCGCCAATCGACCCCACCCGCGCGGAGACAGACGCGAAGGTGCAGCGATGACGGCCCCGCAGCAGCGGCAGTATCGCTTTGGCCAGGAGAATGGGCGCGTAGGCGTTGAGGGTGAAGGCTCGCTCCAACTGGTCGCGGCGGATTTGGGTCAGCGATTTCTCCGGACGCAGCTGCGGGTCGTGCAGTACACCGGCGGCATGGAAGACCAGTCGCAGGGGCGGGCAGTCGCTCAGGGCGCGGGACAGTCGCTCAAGATCTGCGTCCTTGCTCAAATCAACCGAATGCAGCTGCAGCCGCTCGGGAAAGCGCCGCTGCAGTGCGAGCAATTGACCATCATCAGCCGCACGACGAGAGATGGCATGGACCACGCCGTCAGTGAGTTCCGCGATCTCGTTGTCCAGCAACAGGCTGAGCGCGGCGCGGCCGAGCCCGCTGCTGGCGCCGGTGATCAGACTTTGGGGTGCGCTGGCAATCATCAGATACTCCGGTTGCTGCCGAGCATGCCGCAGCGATGGTCAATGCGGCGCCAAGTCCGCTGCCGTGGGGCGATGCCCTTTGCCCGCCCGCGCAATCGCCCCAGGCGTTACAATTGTGGGTTCCACATTGTCCGGTCTGGGAGAGAGATCGCTATGAGCACGCCTGCCACGTCGATTCCTGCTGCGAGCGCGCAGACTGATCCCACGCCGCTGCGTTTTGTTACGGCGGCCAGCCTGTTCGATGGCCACGATGCCGCAATCAACATCATGCGCCGGCTGATTCAGTCGCAGGGCGCCGAAGTGATTCATCTGGGCCACAACCGCAGCGTGCAGGACGTGGTGGACGCGGCGATCCAGGAGGACGCGGACGGCATCGCGATCAGCTCCTACCAGGGCGGGCACATGGAATATTTCCGCTACATGGTGGACATGCTGGCCGAGCGCGGCGCCGCCCATGTGCGGGTCTTTGGCGGCGGTGGCGGCACCATCACGC
>JAGRJL010000469.1 GCA_020442775.1 Lysobacterales bacterium
ATGGCTTCCTGCTGCGCCCGCTGGCGGTGCCGGAGGCCGATCAGCTGGTGCGCGTACGCGAGGTACAGCAGGCCAGCAATGGCGAGCGGAACGTGTTCAGCGTGGCACCGGCGGTGTGGCAGCTGTGGCAGCAGGAATCGCTGCAGACCATCAACGATATCGCGGTGGCTACCGGCAGCAGCGTAACCCTGGGGCTGAACGATGCCCCGGAACAGCGCTCGGCCGCGCTGATCTCCGCGAACTTCCTGACGGTCCTGGGGGTGCAACCGGCCCTGGGACGCGGCTTCTTGACTGACGCGGATCTGGGCGAGGGCGCTGCCGAGGTGATCATCTCCGATCGGCTGTGGCGGGAGCGCTTCGACGCCAGCCCGGCGGTGATTGGGCAATCGCTGCTGGTGGACGGACGGCAGCGTCAGATCGTCGGCGTGATGCCCTTTGCGATCTCCCACCCCTACGATGCCGAACTGTGGCTGCCGATCGCGCTGGGTGAGCGCCTGCATCAGCGGGTTGGCAACTATCTGTATGCGCTGGCCAGGCTGCAGCCCGGGGCGAGCGTACAGGGCGCGCAGGCTGAACTGAGCGAGCTGGCGACCCGGCTGCAGGCGGAGCACGCCGCCCTGGTTGACGCGGTGGCAGTCGAACTGACGCCGCTGCGCGAAGAGCTGATTGGCGACCTGCGTCCGGCACTGTGGGTGCTGGGCATTGCCTCAGCGCTGGCCTTCGTGGTCGCCCTGCTCAACTGCGCCACCCTGACCGGACTGCGCGCGCTACGCGATCGCTCCACCACCGCGGTGCGTGCCGCCCTGGGTGCGGGCCGCAGAGATCTGTTCGTGGACGCGTTGGTGCGCCACGCGGGCACCGCGGTTTTGGCCGCCACCCTGGCGTTGCTGGCGCTGCCGCCGCTGTCTGGATCGCTACTGGGACTGGCCGGTTCGGCCTCGATCAACGAGTTCGACGTGGCCGCGCGGGCCGATTTCGCGACGGTCTCCCTAACCCTGCTCGTGGCCGCAATTGCCGCCCTGGTCCTGACTGCCGTGGAGTCCGCCACGTTGGCACTGGCGATCCGCCAGCCCACAGTGCTGCGCGAAGCTCGAATGACCGCCAGCCGGGCCACCAATCGCTGGCTGCAGACAGTCACTGCCGGACAGCTGGTCGCCAGCATCGTGGTGGTCAGCGGCGCGGTGCTGGTCACCCAGGGCTACCTGAACCAGGTCTACGGCGATCGGGGCTTCGATCCCGATGATCTGTGGCTGGTGGATGTGAGCCTGCCGGCCACCCGCTACGCCGACACCCCGCGGCGCCTGGACTATGTGCAGCAGGTGGTGGAACGGCTGCGCGCCACGCCGGGGGTGATCAGCGCCAGCGCCGCGACCACCACCCCCGATGAGGGCGGCAGCTGGGGCGCCGGCTATCTGATTCCGGGCCAGGAGCCGCCCCCGCTGGGCTATCACCTGACCAATCACCGGCTGGTGGACGGCGGCTACTTCCGGACCATGAACATCCCGCTGCTGGCCGGGCGGGACTTCGGGTCCGCCGATTTTGCGCCGGATGCGCGCAGCGTGGTGGTCAGTCGCGAGTTCGCCGAGCGCAGCTGGCCCGGCCGCGACCCGCTGGGTCAGACCCTGCAGCGCTATCGCCGTGATGATCAGCTGACCGTGGTCGGAGTGGTCGGTGACGTGCGCGAGGCCGAACAGGCCGATGACTGGACCGAAACCGCGGCCTGGTATCTGCCGGCCTCGCAGGGCAGCGACTACGACTTCAACGCGATCACCTTCGTGCTGCGCCTGAACGGCAATCCGACGCTGAGCCTGCCACCCGCGCTACAGGCCATCGCACAGGTCGATCCGAAACTGGCACTGGTCGATATTGGCCGAATGAGTGACCGGCTATCCGCGACCTACGAACGTGAGGTCTACACCGCCCGGCTGTTTGGCGCCTTTGCGCTGGTCGCGGTGCTGATCGCGGCACTGGGCGCCTACGCCCTGCTGGCCTTCGCGGTGAGCAGCCGCCAGGCCGAATACGGTCTGCGCCTGGCGCTGGGCGCGAGCCCGCCGGGCTTGGTCCGCCGCCTGTGGGGGGAGGCGGCGCTGGTGATGCTCACCGCAGTGGCGGTCGGCCTGCCGCTGAGCTGGGCCTGTAGCCGGGTGCTTGCCGCCCAGCTGAGCGGCGTGCCCGAATGGAGTCTGGGACTGGCCGCGCTGGCCCTGGCCTGCTCTCTGGGCCTGCAGCTGTTCGCCATCATCGGCCCGTCGCTGCGCGCGCTGCGTGCGTCCCCTCTGGTGCTGCTGCGCGGGAGTTGATGGAATAGGGGCTGGATCCCTTGGCCCCGGTCATGACCATTGCCACCGAACTCAAACTCCGCATCATCGAGGACCGCCTTCAAGGCACGCAGATTCAGGCCCTGCTGGCCGAGCATTTGGCCGACATGCGCAGCCTGTCTCC
>JAGRJL010000470.1 GCA_020442775.1 Lysobacterales bacterium
ATCTTGTGCCGGCAGTGCTCCGAATTGGCCTGGGCAAACATCATCAGTTCGGCATCGGTGGGATCGCGCCCGATTGCGCTGTACTGATCCTGCAGATAGTCGATTTCGTCCTCGGACAGCGCAAGACCCAGGTTCTGGTTGGCCGCGCGCAGGGCCTCGGCGGTGCGCCCCACCTGGCCCAGCGGTCCTGGTTGGGATTGTTCGAAAATGGACGCAAGGGCGCCCTGGTCAAAGACCGCCACTTCGACCAGCCGGTCGTGCAACTGCTCCAGCAGCGCATTGAGGGCGTCTCCCTGCGGCAGCGAGCCACGCAGGTCCAGCACCAGCACCCGCTCCACCCGGCGTACCGGCATCTCGCACAGACGCAGGATCTCGGTTGCCTTGCTGGACCAGGGTGAAATCGTGCCCAGCCGCGGCGCCACGTAAAGCGGCGTGGTGGAAGGGGCAGCTGCAGCGGGCGCAGCTGACATCAGCAGCGCGGGAAGCTGCGAACGCTGCTGGTCATCAAGTTGACCGGCGTCCAGCAGGTAGAGATCGCGTCCTGCGACCACTTCCACTTGCCAGGCCTGCAGGCGCCGGTTGAGTGCCTCCAGTCGAAAAGGCGAGAGTCGCTGTGGGCCCGGCAACGAGCTTATGGACATCGTCGAGATTCCTTCGATGGCAGGCAAGATCAATTCTGGCGAGGTGATCGGCGGACAAGTCGATCTGACTCGACGGTCATTCTCCTGACTGCGGCGCTGATCACCGTCGCGCTAGCGCTGCCGCGACTCTTCCTTGCGCCTTGCCTCAGCCGAAAACCCATCGGGACTCAGGTCACTTACCTGCAGATTGCACATTGCGGGACAGAAAACAACCGAGCCGCCGGGATCAGCGGCGGCTTCGGCTTCGTGCTTCCATGCGCCGGCAGCGGGTGATCGATCATCGCCCGTCGCAGGCGCGGATTCTTTCACAGCTGGCGCTGGACTACACCCGATTTGGCGTCATTAGCGGCCTGGACCGGGTCGTGGTTAATCAGCGAGCGGCAGTGGCCGAGGCGCTGGCCTCCATCTGCTGCAGTCGCTGCAGCAGCTGGTCGGGCGGCATGTAGCCAGGCGCCAGCGAACCGTCTTCGAAGACCATGCTCGGGGTGCCGGTCACGCCAGCCTTCTGGCCCAGGTGATACTGCGCTTCAATCGGATTGGTGCAGCTGCGATTGCCCGGATCCTTGCCATCCTTGGCCAGGGTCAGTGCGCCCTGCTGATTCTTGTCGCACCACACCGCAACGGCCTTGCGGAAGGAATCGGAGCCGACCCCGGCGCGAGGGAACATCAGGTACTGGATTTCAATGCCACGCTCGCCGTATTCATCGATCTGCTTGTGCAACTGGCGACAGAAACCGCAGTCAATATCGGTGAACACGCTGACGGTGTATTTCTTGTTCTTGGCCGGGAACACGATGCGTTCGTCGACGGACGAGGTCTTCATCACCTCACGGCGGATGCCGGCCTTGCGCCCTTCGGTCAGATCAACCTTGTTGGCGATGTCGAACAGCATGCCCTGCATCAGGTACTTGCCGTCGTTGCTGACATAAATCACGTTGCCGTTGATCACCACTTCCTGAAAGCCTGGCAGCGGCGCCGCCGACACCGAATCGATCGGGGTGTCCGCCACCAGGGTACGGATGGCTTCGGTTGCGCGTGCCGCGTCATCGGCTGCGAACGCCGTGCTGGTAGTCAGCGCACCGGCAATCAGCAGTGCACTTGAGAAGAATTTGATCATTGAAAACTCCATCAATCTGTCGTTCGTGCGCGGTTGCGCACATCTGTCCGCGTTGGCAACTGCACCGCGGAAGACCGACAGCGCACCCGTATCGACCTCCTTGACCAGCGAAAAGTCAGAAAGTTCCCGACATTGTTCCGGGATGATCCCTAGTTCGCAGCGGCCATCGCCTCCATCTGCTGCAGACGCTGGATCAACTGGTCGGGAGTCAGATAACCGGGGACCAGCATGCCGTTCTCGAACAACAGGCTGGGGGTGGAGTTCACCCCGGCCTTGCGGCCGAGGTTGTACTGCGCCTCGATCGGGTTGGTGCAGCTGCGATTACCGGGATCCACCCCTGCCTTGGCCTGGGTCATTGCGCCCTGCTGGTCCTTGTCGCACCACACTGCAACCGCCTTGCGGTAGGAATCGGAACCGATACCGGCCCGCGGGTACCACAAATACTCGATCTCGATGCCGCGCTCGTTGTATTCAGCCACATGCTCATGCAGCTTGCGGCAATAGCCGCAGTCGATATCGGTGAACACCGTCACCGTGTACTTCTTGTCCTTGGCCGGAAACACGATTCGTTCGGCGACCGGCGCCTCGTCCATGATCTTCAGGCGCAAACCAGCCTTGCGCATCTCGGTCAGGTCCATTCGGGTAGGAATGTCCATCACCGATCCCTGAATCAGATACTGACCATCGTTGCTGACATAAAACACGTTGCCGCTGACGATGATTTCCTGAAAACCGGCGAAGGGCGCAGGCGTCACCGACTCGATCGGCGTCGAGGGCACCAGTCCACGCATGGCCTGCTCAGCCTTGCTACCGTCTTCGGCCTGCGCTGCGCCGGCCATGGTCAGGGCGGCCACGCTGGCCAGAATGATCCTCAACATTGCTTGCTCCCGTGCACTGGACGCCCTGGCCATTGGCCTCAGGCTGGGTTGAAGGCTGATGGACCAGCGCGGGCCGCTGAAGTTCCGCGATTTCCTGCAAATCATCGTCGACATGCCAGAATGCCAGGGTGACTAGCGACCCGCTGCGAGTGGAGCTGTTCAAGGTGACAGGCAAGCGCAGGCAAGGTGCCAAAAAGCCGATCAAGCGCAGGCTGCAGCGCTCGCTGCGGAACGAGCTTGCACGTGCCAGCGAGCGAATGCGGATCGACCATGAACCGAACGCAGATGATGTGCACGAAGCGCGCAAGGCTATCCGCCGGGTACGCGCCTGGCTGCGCTGGTCAAAAGACCGACGAAAGCCCGATCTGGTTGCGCTGGACGCCGAACTGAAGGCAGCACGCACAAGATTGTCCAGCCTGCGTGACGCCGGATCGTCGCTGGAAACCATCGACCGGATACGCCGCAGGCTGCCGACCGCGAAGCTTCGTCTGGAAATGCGCCATTGGCGCGAAGCGCTAGCTGCATCAGCGAAAGATCAGATACGCGGATTCGCCGGAGGCCTCGGACAGCAGCGACTAGCACAACGGCTGCACGCGGCAACTTCCGAACTCAAGCAAGGTGGACGGATTGGACGAGGCCAGGTCAGCAGGGCCACGCTGCGCTCGCTGGCCCGTGCCCGGCAGGCGGCGCTGGCAATCGACGGACGTCGCTCCGCCTCACTGCGCCATGCGGCACGCCGGGCGATCCGGCTACTCAGTCTGCAGTTGGTCCAGGCGCGCGCGCTCGGGATCGATTTGGTCGACGAGCAAACGGCGCGACGGATCGATCGCCTGGCCAAGGCACTGGGCGCAGAAAACGATCTGGCGGTACTCAGCCGCCGGGCCCGCCGAGGCCCAATCCCGCGCTCAGCGGATCTGTGTCGCTGGATCGACGAAGAGCGCCAGCGCCTGATCGAGCGCAACGACCGTCTGGCGCAAAGATTTGACGCCGAATGCGCCGCGCTGGACCGCTGACGGCAGGCGCGACGCGGCGATTGATCAGCTGTCCGCGACCCTTTCCAGACTCCAGACCACCGGCTGTGCCGCCGCTGGACGCGGCAGATAGTGGTCAACCAGGAGAAAGCCAAACAGGGCCATCAGGTAAATCACCGAATAATTGAACACCCGCATCGCGAAGGCTTCATCGGGCGGCTTGATCAATGCCCAGGCAAAGTACAGAAAGCCCAGGCCCAGGATTACCGCGCCGCCCAGATAGAACAAGCCGCTCATCCCCGACAGCCACGGCAGCAGGGTGATCAGGAACAGCAGGATGGTGTAGTAGAGGATTTGCCAGCGGGTGTAGTCCGGACCGTGGGTGACCGGCAGCATTGGCACGTCCACCGCCGCGTAGTCCTCCCTTCGGTAGATCGCCAGCGCCCAGAAGTGTGGCGGCGTCCACAGGAAGATGATCAGAAACAGGATGAAGGCGTAGGCATGCAGTTC
>JAGRJL010000471.1 GCA_020442775.1 Lysobacterales bacterium
ATATGCAGCAGCGCGTCATGCGCCTGGGTCAGCGCGGCAATCTTGTCCAGCGGTGCGATGACCCCGTCCATGCTGAACACGCCATCGGTGGTCACCATCCGGGTGCGGCAATCGGCGGCTTCGACCAGGCAGCGCTCCAGTTCGGCCATGTCCGCATTGGCGTAACGCATCCGGCGAGACTTGGTCAGGCGGACGCCGTCAATGATCGAGGCGTGATTGAGCGCATCGGAGATGATCGCGTCCTCGTCGTTCAGCAGCGGCTCGAACAGTCCGCCGTTGGCGTCGAAGCAGGCGGCATAGAGGATGGTGTCCTCGGTGCCGAAGAAGCGGGCGATTTCCGCCTCCAGTTGCTTGTGCAAGTCCTGGGTGCCGCAGATAAAGCGCACAGAGGCCAGTCCGAAGCCGTGTGTATCCATTGCCCGTTTGGCGGCTTCGATTACCTCGGGATGGTCCGCCAACCCCAGATAGTTGTTGGCGCAGAAGTTCAGGACTTCGCGACCGTCGGCCAGCTTGATGACGGCTGACTGAGCAGAGGAGATCACCCGCTCGCGCTTGTACAGGCCCTGGGCATCAATCTCGGCGAGTTCGGCGCGGAAGCGGGTGAGGGCATTCATGGCATCGGAGATCTGCTTGGCGACGGCCGCGATTGTAGTGCATGCGCTCTGATCGCTGCGCCTATGCTGGCCGGGGACGCCCTTTGAACGAAAAGTGATCGAATTCTTCGCGTGACTGCGCGTCTTGGATGTGAGAGGGATGGTTGAGGGATGAAGCTCCGCTCAATCACAGCCTTCAGGATCAATGTAAATAACTGTACTGAAAATGTAACTTTTAACTGCACTCCGCGTTTGTAACGAATTACACCTAGTGTGTTCGCGAAAGTGCTTACCAGAATGAGCGGTTGACGGCGGCGCCATTGCGCTTTTCGCCCTCCAACTCCTCGACCATGCGCGTACCCGGGTCCACCCGGGATGGGGGCGCTCATGGCCACGAATTGAACGGACGACTGGCTGCATCCATGGCTGACTTCGCCAAACTGCAATTGCTATTCGATCAGGCCTGCGAGCTTCCTGCCGATCAACAGGCGGCCTTCGTGGACCAGGCCTGTGGCGATGATGTGGAGCTGAAGTCCGAACTGCTGGACCTGCTGGCGGCCGATGTGGAGGTCAAGGACCACACCGCGCGCAAGGCGGTGGGTGATCTGTCCGCGCTGTTGAACGAAGGTCGACCCGACGCGCTGGTCGGTGCGCAGGTGGGTCGCTA
>JAGRJL010000472.1 GCA_020442775.1 Lysobacterales bacterium
TGATGGGCGATCCAGACCGCGGCAATGGAGCCCAGCACAAACTGGTCGATGCGGCCGGGTAGCTGCTCCAGCAGCAGCACCTTCTCGCCCACGCTGTAGCCCTGGGCCACTGCGTGCTGAAACATCCCGTAGCGATAGGCCAGGGTGATCCCGATTGCGCCGAGCAATAGCCACAGGCAGCGCTTGGGGGTCAGCAGCGGCACCAGGAAGGGCAGCAGCAGGTAATAGCCGAATTCAATCGGCAGGGTCCACCAGACGCCAACCAGCGGCGCTACCGGCTGCGAACCGATGTTCAGCCAAAGCGCCGCGTGAGCGGCGATCGCCGAGGGCGTGATCGCCAGTCGGTTCTCGACAAACCAGACGAAGGCCAGCACCAGCGCCAGCTGAACATAGTAGGCCGGCAGGATGCGCAGAAAGCGGCGCTGGAAATAGTCACGCAGGCGAGGCTTGGGCCGACCGTCGCGCGCGGCACTCACAAAGGGCAGCGCGAGCAGAAAGGCACTTAGGGAAAAAAAGATGTCGACCCCGATCCAGCCCATCGAGAAGGCCGAGGTGATGTCCAGATCGGTGAAGCCCAGCGGCACCAGCATCAGCCGCGGCACCGCTTCCACCCAGGCGTGGTAGACCAGCACCCAGAGTGCGGCGAAGCCGCGCAGGGCGGTCAGACTGGGATATTCGCGGAGGCTGCCCGCCATCGGTTGTCCATGCGAACGCAAACAGCGGCGAAGTTTGGCAGAGATCGCCGAATGGGGGTTAGTTTCGGTGTCGGGCTCACCGCTCGCGCTGCGATTTGAACCACTACCGAGGCCGAACTCCTGCACAAGGCACCTCGATCGCAGCGCGGTTGCGCGACCAACCCCCCGAGACCTCGCGCATACCCTTGGCAGTTCGTCTTCGCGCGTCGACTGAACCACGCCGTCCATGCATTGCTGATTCGGCAGCAGCCAATCGCTCAGCGCATGGGCTCAGCGACCCAGGCCGTGGCGCGCGGGCGATCACTGAGGTTCGCCGAATCTGTCCAGGACAACGCCTTCAGCAAGCTCTATCTATCTGATTGACAAAGGCTGTCGCGCTATAGTCGGGTTGCTGTCGTGGTCGATCCCGGTCGCTGTGTGGAGGATCGATGGCGAACACCGATCCTGGTGCGCTGAGTGAGGACATGACCGTGTGGGTAAAAAAGTTCCGTCTGCAGAAGTGCTGGTCGCAGGAACAACTGGCCGAAATGACCGGGCTGTCGGTGCGAACCATTCAGCGCCTGGAGAAGGGACAGCCCGCCAGCATGGAGTCACTCAAGGCACTGGCTTCGGTGTTTGAAATCGACCTTTCCGAACTACAGGAGCACAGCATGATCAGCCAATCCCAGTCCAGCGAAATGCACCCGTCAACCACTGCCGGAAGCTCACAGCAATGGATCACCCGCGAGGAAGAGCAGGCAATTGCCTACGTGGAAAACGTCAAGGGTTTCTACATCCACCTGCTCAGCTTTCTGGTGATCATGCCCGCGCTGGTGGGCCTGAACCTGCTGATCAGTCCGCAGGTGATGTGGTTCTGGTACGTGCTGGCCCCCTGGCTGGTGGCCTTCGTCCTCCATGCCATCTTCACCTTCCCCATCCTCAAGCTGTTCGGCCCGGAATGGGAAAAACGCGAGGTGGAAAAACGACTGGGGCGCAGGCTTTAGTCATCAGTCCGAACGCCGACCGGACCTCGCCGATGAGGTCCGGTTCTGAACACCGCCCCGGAAATCGGGGTTCAGATATCGGCGTTGCGACTGAGCGCGATGGGCACCGATGCCGGGTCAGCTTCCGCATTGCTTTTCGCCGCGCGACCGACTCCCAGTTGCCCGGCAATCTCGAAGGCGGCGGCGGCCGCGCGGCTCAGCAGTAGTGCGCACAAGGCGCCCATCCCGTGCGCCAGGCTCCACGCCCCGCCGGTCCCGCCACCCCCAGCAAAGTGGTGGATCGCCGCTATCAGCGAGAGGGCCAGCCAGATGACCGCGAGCACGCCGACCAGTGACGCCAGAATCCGATCCCATCGGTGGGGACGATGATGGTTTTGGGGCACGACGATCTCCACAGGGATGCACGGTCCTGGAGTGTTCGGGCGCTCGCGTGATCACGCAAGCCCGTCTGTCTCAAATGCTCCCAAGCGCGCGCGCAGTTCCCGCTTGAGGGTCTTGCCGGCCGCATTGCGCGGAAACTCGGCAAGGATGTGCAGCGCGCGCAGGCGTTGATACTTGGCCGCAACCCGGGCGTTGGCCCACGCCTGCAGTTCTTCCGCACCGACCTCCTGCCCGGGCCTGAGCCTCACCGCCGCCGCCGGCACTTCACCCAGGCGCGGATCGCCCATCGCAAAAACCGCCGCTTCGGCCACCGCCGGATGGCGGAAGAGAATCTCCTCCAGATCGCTCGGCCAGACCTTCACCCCACCGCTGTCGATCATGTCCTTCTTGCGATCAATGAGGTAGAGAAAGCCTTCCTCGTCGACGTGGCCGATATCACCGGTGTGCAGCCAGCAGCCGGCCAGCGCCTCGGCGGTCAGTTCCGGACGTTGGTAGTAGCCAGGCATCAGGATCGGGCCGCGACCCAGAATCTCGCCGTTTTCGCCGGGCGGCAGATCGACGCCGTGCTCGTCCACAATGCGCATCGCAAACAGCGGCGGCGCGCAGCCCACCGAGCCCGGCTTGCGCGGCGCATCGGCACTATCGAGGATGGTCACAAAGCCCTCGGTCAGTCCGTAGAGCTCGTGATAGGTCCCCGGCAGCAGGCGCATCCACTGCTCGCGACGTTCCGCCGGCATCGGTGCGCCCAGCGTGAGCAGCACCCGCAGGCTGCGCAGGCGCTCGGGGTCAAATCGCGGATGATCCAGCAGCGAGATCACCTGCGCGGGCACCATCATGCAGTGGCTGACCTGCTCGGCTTCGATCAGGTCCAGGGCCTGGCCCGCATCGAAAGCGCTGGTCAGCACGTAGCTGGCGCCGCTGTACTGGGCCGCCATCAGCATCACAAAGGCCCCGTTGAACACCATCGCGCCGGTCTGCAGCACCACCGCCCGGCGATTGATCCCGAATCGTTCGGCAAACAGCAGCCCATAGAGGGCCCGGATCCGATGGGTGTGCACGATGCCCTTGGGCTGGCCGGTGGTGCCGGAGGTGTACATCAGGTTGTACAGCGCTTCCTCCGCCAGCGCCGCCGGCGCACCATTTTCCGGATCTGCGGCCTGCAACTGCTGTTGAAGCGTTTGGCCAGGGAAATCATGCTGCAGCGTTTGCGCGTTCCACCAAACTTGCGGCTGCGGAAGTGCCTGCTCGCCGAGAGCCACCAGGGCCTGATCCAGAACCTCGCGGCAATCCGGGTCGGCCACCAGCAGCACCGGCTGCGCATCGGCGATCATGGTCGCCAGCCCGTCGGCCAGAAGCATCGTCGACAGCGGCACCAGCACCGCACCAATTCGCGGGGCCGCCTGATAGATCAGCAGCGCTGCCAGACCGTTGGGCAACAACGTCGCCACCCGATCCCCCGGCCGCACCCCCGCCGCCCGCAATGCCGCCGCGCAGCGCGCGACCTGCCCTTCAAGCTGGGCAAAGCTCAGGCGCTGCTCACCGACAACCAGCGCCAGCGCGTCTGGACGCTGTCGCGCGTGATCAGTCAGCCATCGGGTACAGGTCAGCATCTAGCGAATATGCGCCTGCGCTGCCAGCGGTGCTATTGGTCGTTGGTTCAACGAGCAGCAAGCAACGAACGCTCATGGGTAGGAATGGTGGTGTCGGATCGAGGAGGAGCGGGGACCCGATGCGGCTACGGGTGACCCTCCTGAAATCGGGGTGTCCGGAATTCCCCTCCTCCTGAAATCGGGGTGTCCGGAATTCCCCTCCTGCACCGCGCCGATCCTCGGAGCCGCCTGACAGATCAGCAGCGCCGCCAGACCGTTGGGCAACAACGTCGCCACCCGATCCCCCGGCCGCGCCCCCGCCGCCCGCAATGCCGCCGCGCAGCGCGCGACCTGCCCTTCAAGCTGGGCAAAGCTCAGGCGCTGCTCACCGACAACGAGCGCCAGAGCCTCTGGACGCTGTCGCGCGTGATCAGTCAACCATCGGGCGCAGGTGAGCATCCGGCGATTATGCGCCTGCGCTGCCAGCGGGGCTATTGGTCGTTGGTTCAACGAGTAGCAGGCAACGAAGGGTCATTGATAGGAATGGTGGTGTCGGGTCGAGGAGAAGAGCGGGGACCCGATTCCGCTATGGGTGACCCCCTCCCCTGAAATCGGGGTGTCCGGGATTCCCCTCCTGAAATCGGGGTGTCCGGAATTCCCTCCCGGAATTCCCCTCCTGAGGGCACCTCCAACAACTGGGGAAAATTCGTACATCGGTCGGGAGCAATTCGTACAAGGAGCCGATGGCAATCAACGGCACAATGTTCGCCATGGCAACGCCGAGAAACATGATCGCCCCACCCGGCCAGTTCGGCCACTTCCACTGCACCGCGCGGGTGGTGCAGCAGATGTATCTGTGCGGCGTCGACAAGCTGAGCGGTCAAAGCTATGAGCATCGCCGAAAGTGGATTGAAGACCGAATTGGCGAGCTGACACAGATTTTTGCGATCTCGGTCCATGCCTACGCCGTAATGAGCAATCACCTGCATCTGGTGCTGACTGTTGACCCGGCACACGCCGACACCTGGACAGCACTGGAGGTTTCGCAGCGCGCAGTTCGACTCTATCGACGCGCGGAGGAAGGCGATGAACAGCGGCAAGCGCGCGCCAACAATCTCAAGGACCGACCCGAGCGCATCGAAGCGCTGCGAGAGCGACTGGGTTCGCTCAGTCAATTCATGGCCGCGCTGAACTACCCCATCGCCCGCGCGGCAAACGCCGAATCCGGCAAGAAGGGACATTTCTGGGACAAGCGTTTCCAATGCCAACGCCTGGAAGACGAAAGCGCATTGCTATCGGCAATGGCCTATGTGGACCTGAATCCGATTCGGGCGGGGATGGCGGAGAATCTGGAAGACAGTAACTACACTTCTGCTAAGAAGCGTATCGCCGCGATCGAATCGGATCGACGCAAGGCCGCGGAAGGACTCTCCCCGATACTCGGCCCATTGCGCCAACAACTGCTGCCGATGAATCAGGGCCAGTATCTGGAACTGGTGGACCAAACCGGCCGAGAACTTCACCCCGGCAAGCGCGGCCGCATCGCCGCACGAACCCCGCCGATCCTTCGGCAGCTGGGACTGACCCAGTCGCAGTGGCAGCGCCAGGTGCTCGCCACCGAGCGCCGCTATTGCCGGGCAATCGGATCGCTGGACTCGCTGATCCGACTGGCAGAGAGCCTGGGTCAACG
>JAGRJL010000473.1:0-2640 GCA_020442775.1 Lysobacterales bacterium
GCCTGCGCCAGCACGGTGGCGGTGGTGGTGCCATCGCCGGCGACATCGGAGGTCTTGGAAGCAACTTCCTTGACCATTTGTGCGCCCATGTTCTCGAACTTGTCGGAAAGCTCGATTTCCTTGGCCACGGACACGCCGTCCTTG
This sequence comes from Lysobacterales bacterium, assembly GCA_020442775.1. Classification (GTDB taxonomy): domain Bacteria; phylum Pseudomonadota; class Gammaproteobacteria; order Xanthomonadales; family SZUA-5; genus SZUA-5. The sequence continues at coordinate 145 of JAGRJL010000473.1, forward strand.
GTCACGGTCGGGGAGCCGAAGCTCTTCTCCAGCACCACATTGCGACCCTTGGGGCCGAGAGTGACCTTGACCGCGTTGGCCAACAGGTTCACGCCCTTGAGCATGCGGGCACGTGCGTCTTCGCTAAAACGGACTTCCTTCGCTGACATGTTCTCTAACCTCTTGAAATTTTTAAACTAATAGCGCTTTCGAATTGATTTGAGCCGGTCTTAGCCGACGATCACGGCCATGATGTCGTCTTCGCGCATCACCAAATATTCCTCGCCGTCCACCTTCACTTCGGTGCCGGAATACTTGCCGAACAGAATCTCGTCACCGTCCTTGACGGCCAGAGCGCGCACGCTGCCGTCTTCCAGGATCTTGCCGGTGCCGATGGCAACAACCTTGCCCTTGATCGGCTTCTCGGTGGCGGAGTCGGGAATCACGATACCGCCGGCGCTCATGCGCTCTTCTTCCATACGCTTAACGATGACGCGGTCGTGCAACGGACGAATCTTCATGCTCAATCTCTCTCTAACTAGTTGAAAGTATTGGTCTCACCGCCAGAATCAACCGTCCGCAGAGGCTGCGGTGGCGATCATCTTTTGGTGACGTGGCCGATAGGTGGGGCTGTCGGATTTGAATTCAAGGGCTGCCGGTGCAATGAATTTTGGTCGGGGCGCCAAGTTGGGTTGCAGTTGATTCCCTTGGCAGGCCATTTCCGACCAGGACCGGGCCAGGGTTGCGCCGCGACGGATCAACGGGGGCTCATGATTGAGCCTGCTGTTACCATGCCCGAGAGCTGCTGGCAGCAGCCTCGAAAGAACTACAACAACAATTGGGCAACCGGAGTGATTACATGAACCGTTTTTTCGCGGCTTGCGCGCTGGCGCTGGCATTTCCCGGATTGGCCTCGGCAGGCGCAGATCAGATCGATCTGAAGATCGGGTCGGTGACCATTGATCCTGCGTCGATGAGCACGCCCAGCTGCGTGCAGGTGCCGATCCTGATCAACGATGCCTTTCAGAACAATCGGGATCTGCGCGACATCACCTTCACGGTCGAGATCACCGGTGACACCGGGATCATCAACGGCGGCATCAGCGCCAACATCATTGTCGCCAACGGCTTCGCACCCACGGGCGCGGGCACCGGCGTGACCGGACTCACCAATCCCGGCACCGATCTGGCCAACGCCAACGGAGCTGGTTCGCCCAGTTGCGCATCAATCTTCAATCAGGCGACCCAGGGTAGCGGCCCGGCGCTCAACTTTCCGTCAAACATCAACACCTTTGCCAACTGGAACATCAACAACAATCAAGGCGGGGTGGGGCGCAAGCAAGGTTTTCTGATCGACCTGGTCGCCAACGCCAGCATCGGCAATGTTGCACAGAACACCGATACCCTGCTTGCGGTTCTGGAAATCCCGATCATTGCCAATCCTGGAACCGCCCAGCTGCTGATCAACGCAGTTCCGGATGCGGTCGTTGCCGGTGCCAACAGTTACACCTGGGACGACGGCACCAGTATCGAACGGGTCCAGATCGTGGAGAACTTCAACCTCTCCCAGGCGAGCGGCGCAGTCAACGTCTTCGGAGTGCCCAACTGCAGCGGCGCGACGACTAGTCCGATGAATCCAAACTGGCTGGACCCGCAAGCCGGCGGGCTTGGCGCGACGCTGGGGTTCACCTTCCCCGGCACGGCCACCATTGATCGGATCAACCTGACGTCTTCCGATGGGCTGAATCTGACCTTTCCGTCGGTCGGGGCGACCACCATACTCAATATCGACACAACCAACGACGGCAGCCCCAGCGCAGGTGCCAACCGCAGCTACAGTGCAAGCTACGAAGTCGAGTTTCCGCCGGGTAGCGGGACCTTCGTGGGTGGGGCCACCTGCAACCTGACGCCGGATTTCGCACCGGGGATGGCTACGGTCGCATTCTCCAGCCCGCCGATTCCTGGACAGCCAACCAGCGTGGACGTGACCCTGACCAACGTGGTTTGGGACGGCAGCAAGTTTGGGGTCTTGAGCGTGCCCGGTTCCACGGTTGATCTGGTGGCGCCAAGCAGCGTGGCCGGCAATGTCCTGACCTTCAACGGCGCCTACAGCATCGCCTCGGTTTCTCCAGCAGACGTCGGTACCTACAGCGCTACCGGCGGTGCCCCGGACGGGACTTCGTTCATGGCCTCGACCATGCTCGGATTTACCCCGCCGGTGAACCAGACCAGCTGTGCGGCAATCTCCAGCGCCAACATCGAGGGTTCGGTGACCGTTCCGCTGCAGGGCACAGACGTGGTCGACTGGGATGTGATCTACAACGGCACCACGACCAATTTGCCCGGCGGAAACGGCAACTTTGCGGTCAACAACATTGTTGGCAACGCCACCAGCATCACCATCTCGGCCAATGGCTTCGACGCGATGGGCAATCCTGTTTCCGACCAGATCGTCTGCGACATCGACTACAACCCGCCGACCGGAGTGTGCACCCAGGACCCGGATTCGACGGTGAC
>JAGRJL010000473.1:2789-6112 GCA_020442775.1 Lysobacterales bacterium
CTCAACGGCGTCGCCACCAATCCCGATGGCGAAACAGTCTCCTGCACCTGGGCGATCGATGTGATTGAGCCCACGATCACGGTGACTCCGACCATGGGTCTGGTGACGACCGAAGCGGGCGGCACGGACAGCTTCACCATCTCCATCGACGTGGCCCCGTCCGCTGACGTCAGCATCGGAATCAGCAGCAGCGACCCCACGGAAGGGACTGCAGACACCACGATGGTCGTGTTCACCCCGCAGAACTGGCAGACGCCGAAGACGGTCACGGTCACCGGTGTGGACGATCCCAGCGTCGATGGTGATATCGCTTACACCATTGTTACCGCGGCGGCGATGAGTAGTGATTCCAACTACGATGGACTGGAATCGGCGGACGTTAGCGTCAGCAATCAGGATGACGATACCGCCTCACTGTCGATCAACGACGTCAGCGTGGTGGAAGGAACCGGCGCGAACACGACGGCGACCTTCACGGTGACCCTGGACGCGCCGGTGGACGGCGGAGTCAGCGTGGCTTTCATCAGCATGGACGGCAGCGCGATGGCGCCGGGCGACTACTCAACCGTGGCCGGTACCCTGGACTTTCTCGGCAATGCTGGCGAGGCCCAGACGTTTGCGGTGAGCGTCGTCGGCGATGCCGATTTCGAAGCAGACGAGACCTTCAGCGTGGTGCTCTCGATGGTGAGCAACCCGAGAGTCACGCTGAGCCGGTCGACCGGGATTGGCACCATTGTCAATGACGATGGCGCCGATATGGCGATCGTTCTGACTGCTGTGCCGCAGGCTGGTTCCGTAGGCGATTTCCATGTGATCAATGCAGTGGCCATCAACAATGGCACCGGAGAGGCTACTGATGTGGAGATCGAGCTGAGCGTGCCGCAGGGTTTGACCATCATCAGCAGCTCACCGAGCGCCGGAGGCACCTGCGTGACCGCACCGCCGGCGGGTGGTCTGGTGCTGTTGACCTGCCAATACCCGGGGGCAACGGCGGTCGGCGCCAATCGGTTGGTGGAAGTGCTGGTTCAGGCATCGGCAGCCGGCGGCAGTACCGTCACGGCGATGACCCGCTCGTCCCTGAATGACCCGGTTCCGGAGAACAACAGCGCGTCGGCGGTGGTTGGCACGGTGGCGCAACAGATACCCGCGGCGGGTTGGGCGGCACTGCTGGCGCTGATGGCGCTGGTGATGGGTGTTGGCCTGATTCGCCTGCGCGATTGAGCGAGTGACCTCGGCGGCCCGAGCAAGTGCTCGGGCCGCACCATTTCACGATGAATCGCGCCGCTGCCCGGGCCCGCGGGTCTGTGCCGCTTTGGACGCCCGCCCTGGCGGTTTCAGGGCTTTTCGTGCTTGCGCCAAGCGCGAATCCAGCCGGTGCCATCCAAAAGGGGCAATCTGCACGCCTGTCGTAGCGCTGGCGGGTCCTTGTCGTCACCGACAGGACTCAATCCTTGGTCGGATGACGCTCCACACGGAGCATGGGAGTCGCCGTGATCGTCAAGCGATTGCGTGAACGCAGAAACTGGTCTCAGGAGCAACTGGCGCAGATCTCCGGTCTGAGTCTGCGCACCGTGCAGCGAGTTGAGGCCGGCAACCGGGCCAGTCTGGAAACGCTGAAGGCACTGTCCTCCGTATTGGAAACCGATATCTCAATACTGACGGAGGAAATCATGGTGATCGACAAGAATTCGGAGCAATGGCGGGCTGAGCCGCTGCCGATCAGGGTGTTGCTGTGGGGCGTCAACAAGCGCGGCAGGGAGTGGCTGGTCATCGAGATCCTGATGGTGCTGGTCGGCATCGCCAGCTGGATCGTTTTCGAGCATCGCCACGTCGCGACGCCGCTGGCATTCATCTGTGCCTACGCCAGCGCCAAGCTGGTCGCCTATGTGGACAAGCGGGGGCTCTGGTAGGCCGGGACAACGGGTCGCCTCTCCTGACAGGTGCGCGCTGACGATTCTGGCAATGCAGTTGCCGGGGCACGAGGTCATTGGCCGCGTTGGTGCGCCGGACTTGCGCCCTCCCGTTTCTGAACGGGCTCATCGATAGTTGACGAGCCTGGGTGATGCCAACGCCCGGGATTCAGCCGTCCCGTGAGTCGATCCGAGAGCCCCGGCGAGCGCCAAGCGGCTCGAACGGGCCCGCATCTGCACAAGATCACGCATTAAATGGTGTGTTGCCGGAACGGAATGGGGCCATGAACGATCGTCAGCGAGATCTGTTCATGTGGCCGTGGTCGCGCAGAAGGCGGACGGGAATCGGCACGCGAAGCTTGATCGGGGCCCTGATGGGGGCATTGGGCGGATTGATTTTCGCGCTGATGCTGGGGTCCGATCCGGGATCGGACGGGGCGCGGGGTTTCGATTGGTTGCTGGCGCGCGTTGGTCAGCTGTTCGCGCTGCTGGCACTGTCGGTGCCCGGCTTTGCGCTGCTGGGCTGGTTGCTGGTTCGCCGGGTTTTTTCCAGCCAGGAACGCATGTTCCAGCAGCTGCTGGCCAGCGGCGTTCCGGTACCAACAGATCCGCCCGATCTGTCCTCCGCTGATCGTTGGCCAGCGATATTGGTGACTGTGTCCATGCTGATTATCGGCGGGCTTGTGCTGGCGGCGGTGGCTTTTCTCGGCTAGCAGCGGTGCCGGGTTCGGCGATTGGCGCCGTTGCGGCGCTTGCATTGTGAAAAGTCCGCACGAGCATTTCGCTTTCGCCCTGAAACTGCGTATCTCTGACCATGGAAGGCTGCCGAGGCAGGAATCTGCGATGGGACGAAATGTAGTAGCTCTTCTTGAGTTGGCGGGAGCCCATGGCCTGCACCGGGCCGGACTGCTTGCGCTGGGGTTGTTGAGCGCCGGTGTCGCTTTGGGCGGCAGTCAGAGGCAGACGATTCAGATCCCTAGCCTGTTGGGTGACGGCATTCCGGCGGTGCTCAGCGTTCCGGACGGGCCGGTGCCGGCAGATCGCTTCCCGGCTTGCGTGGTGCTGCATGGCTCGGGCGGCCTGCTCAAGGAGAACCAGCCGGGGGATCCCTGTGGTCCGGATCTGGAGAACAATTACGAGTTGCTGTTTCAGACCCTGGAGGCGCGCGGCGTAGTGGTCCTGGCACCCAACAGCTTTGGGCGCAGCCCATTGTTCTGCGAGGACAATGATGACGCCTTCTTCTCGTTCGTGCCGCCGCCCTTTCACAATCCGGGAGACGGGGTTCCGGCACGTGACGATGCCTACAGCGCGCGTCGTATCGAAACCCGGACCCTGGACGCCGGCGGCGCGCTGGCCTATCTGCAGCAGCAGTCCTTCGTCGATCCCCTGCGAATCTGCATCGTCGGAACCTCC
>JAGRJL010000474.1 GCA_020442775.1 Lysobacterales bacterium
GCCCGATCTCACGGCACCCGCTCAGCGCCGCCACCCCCCCGGACAGGCGGCACCTACGGAGCGGGAACTAACACTATTCGCGACTTATATACATCACTTTGTGCAATCGTCTCGAAGAATCGTCAAGTCCTCGAGAGCATCAAGCGTGTGATGCCGGTCGAAAAATTAAAGATTGAGAGCACGAGGTGTACAGTCCAGATTGCTGGTCGTCGACTCAGCCGACGACCAGCGTTCTGTCTGAACACTAGTGGATCCGCAAAGTCGGGTCGCCTAACAACATGCCACCCATCGTGATGTCGACATACTGCTCGCCTTTGTGAGCCATCTCTCGCTGAGCCTGAATCATGGCATCGCCGATTCGCTGCCCATCAATCATGGGTGAGAGCGTATTCATCCATTGCAGATCACTGGCCAACGTGGTTAGACCGCTGGCTCCCAGCACCGCCGCAGCGCCGGTGTCAGTCAGCAGCAGCGCGTGTGCCAGAGTGCTGTAATTGGGCATCACGAAGTAGGATCCATAACAGCCCAGTTGCCACAGCACGGTCGGCGATGAGCCGTTGCTCAACAATCCCCCATACACCTGATTAGCTGTCAGCAGGCTCTCCTGTGACCAGGTTGATGGCGAGCTGTGTCCAAGGAAGCTGACCAAAGCCTGACCAGCATTGATCTGCGCGGCAATCTCTGCGCGCGCCACGTTGGCCGTACCAGGGGCATAGTCATTCAAACGAGTCCGAGCAATGGACCAGTCTGACGCCAAGTTGTTGCCAAGTTGGTTCAGATAGTCTGCGAAATCCACGCCACCGGAGTTTCGGTCGCTTACCAAAAGCCCCGATCCCTGATGTCCTGCGGTGGGATAGGCCAGTGTCTTGTTGATCACTCGAGTCAATTCCGTGCTGGTTCGAACCGGCCATCGACCCACGGCAACGTTCGCAAGTCCATCGTTGTTGGTGTCGGCGTAGACGCTGTCCACCGGCGCAAAACGAATCACCGGATTGGTCTGCCGATAGAAGGTCGGTACGAAGCTGATGGAGTTGGAATTGCCTGCATTGAAGTAGTCGTAGGTGTCTCCGCCCACCAGCAGCACATAGCGCGTTCCCAGCGAACGTTCCGCGTCGGCGATAAACTGATCAATCGCCACCGGATCAACCACGCCGAAGGAGTAGTTTCGGTATACCTGCTCGACATCCACAACTTTCACAGTCAGGCCCTCCGCTTGACGTGCGGAGACGAGCGGGGCGAGGCCGTCGATGAAACTGGGGTGGCTGACAATCAGCATTTCAGCTGGACCACCTGCAAGTGGGTTGACGGCTTCAATGGCTGGTCTGGCTGTAGTAGCCGCACCTATCTGAGGCGCGACCCAGATCCGATCTCCCGCCTGACTCTGCACCGCGAAACTGACGCGATAGTTGCCTGGCTCACCGTCAATCTGCACGCTGCCAAGCTGTTGCGTCGTGCCATTCCGCTCGCGGACCACTTGCAAATCTGACTGACTGAATCCGCCAATGCGATAGGCGGCGCAACTCGGACCAGCGGTACAAGCAGCGACGCCCGGCTGGTCAAAGCCATCGGCAAACAGCCGACTGGATGCGGGCTGGTTCAGAACGGCGCCGGGGTTGAAATCGATTCGGTCATCTTGCGCTAGGAGGGCCCGCGAATACTTGACTTTGATTGACTCGAGATAGACCACGTCTACCGGAGACTGGGTGTCGCCAATCAACTCGATTGTCAGGCTGTTACTCCCTGATTGCAGGAGGTTTGGCGGCAACCGAGTGGTGTAGGTATAGGAGTCGAGACCATCAAAGGTGAATGACCCCAGTACCTGACCATTGAGCAGCAGACGCACGCTGTGATCAGGTGTCGTCTGATGATCGATACCGCCCCACAGCAGAACTTCGATCGATTCCGGATCAACACCAAGTCCGGCCTTCTGCGGCAGCACAAAGGTCTCGGCACCGGATGCCAGCGGAACGTTGTTTCTCAACACTCTGCGCGCGGCCCACGGATCATTCAGAGGCGACGAGAAGCTGTAGCTTCGATTGGGGGCGTGAACAAACTCGTCCTGAGCCGATTCGGTCAGCGCTAGTCCGCCGACCCCAGCATAGATCGCCTGAAGCGGCGTGACCGCCGTGCCGATGGACGCTAGCTGGTAGACCGCCGTCTTGGTGTAGAGGCTGTTCTCCACCGCCTTGCCCAGGAAGGAGAAGGACATGCCGGGCCCGAATACTCCGTCACCGCTCCAGCTCAAGGGCACATCGGCTCCGTCGCGCGTCAGGCGCAAATGACGAGTCTGCTGACCGCCGAAATCGATGCCGCTCTCGAGCAATTGCTCAAAGGTGACGGTATGCCAGCCAGATTCGCTCAGACGCAGTTCAGCCTGCAAGTCATTGCCTCGGGCAGTTGCGACGATGGCGCTTGCCTGCAGGCGACGGAAGTTGCGCTGCTCGGTCGAGATAGCGGCCCAGTCGATAGCAGGGGCCAAGTCCCGCTCGCCGAGGATGGTCCCCACTGCATAGGGACCGTAGAGGCTACGGCCGCCATTGATGGTGTGCTCCTCCAACCACACCCAGCGATTCGCGCCCGCTGGCCCGCGCACCTCATAGCGCTGCGGTTGGAAGGTTGAGACTTCGGCAATGCTCATGGCAGGACTGAGCAGGGCGCGGCTGCCTTCTTCTCTGGAACTGGAGGCATAGACGTAGTATCCCAGGGTCCCCGCCTCGGCTGCGGTTCCGAACTCAACAACCAACTCGCCGTTGACCGAACTGACCTTCAAATCGGAGACAACGACGGGAACCGTGGCTTCGCTGTAGGGGGACTTGCACTTGTCGATTGGGCTGGGATTGGGGTCCACGCACAAGGGATCACCGCCGAATCGGGCGACCGCAGTGTTGTTGATGTCCGGAATTCCAGCCGCCACCTGAACGTTCAGAATTAGCGAGGGCACGAGAGCGTCCGCCGCTACTACCGCCGAGTACTCGCAGCGAACATGGTCTGGACCAGTCGACAGCAACTGGCAGGACCAGAATGGACTGGCCGAGGTGAAGCCCAGATAGCTGATGCCGGCCCGCAATACGTCGTCCATCACGATGATGGCAGTCGTCTCATTCAGTCCAGGCAACGGCGAAGCAATGTCGTTCTCAATATCAATCTGATAGGAGAAATTGACCGGATTGTTGAGGTTGTCGATCGGTTGCAGCGGATTGGGCGCATCCGGATTCACCCGGGTCTTGGTGGTGACCAGATTCGGCAAACTGGTGGTGTAGTTCGCCGTATTGGTGGCCATCACCGTGACCGGGCCGG
>JAGRJL010000475.1:0-2650 GCA_020442775.1 Lysobacterales bacterium
CTGCCGCGAAAGTGCAAAACATTCCAGCCCTTCGCACTCGTGATCGTCGGTATAGCCAATCACCCGGAAACGGTGCTGTTGAAACTGCAGGATCAGTTCCAGATTGCGTCCAAGCATCCGCAGGTCTGATTCGGAAGCCACGGCGGTCGGCAAGGAGCGATCGGCGCCTGACCTTGCCGACTCAAAAAACACGCTTTCGGTGAATTCGCGGCAAGCGAGCGGGGGGGGAATCTGACCTTCATCCGCTGTCAACGCGATCGCCGGCGCCGCTGCCAGGATCAGCAGGAATCGCCGGTAGGCGGGCAATTTCATGGCAAAAGATATATTAATATCAATACTTTACCGCATTTTTTTCAAGTAGAATCGATTGCAGGCAAAATGCCCGGTATTGCCCATGGCCTGATCCAGCGGCTTGAATCCGGCCTTCAGATACAGCTTTTGAGCCTGATCCATGCCGGTCAGGGTTTCCAGGTACATCTGCTTGTAGCCCATCTCCTTGGCGGTGCGCAGACACAGCTCGATGAACTTGCGGCCGACCGAGAACCCGCGCAATCGCGGGAGCATGTACATCTTGCGCAGCTCGCAGATATCGGCCGGTCCGCCTTCCAGCGGCGCCAGGCCAGCACCACCCAGCACCTTTCCGCGGTGAACCGCGACGAAATAGCGGGCGCGCTCGCCGGCATAGGCGGCGCACATCGCGTCGACTTCCGGGTCGTTGATCGCAAAGCCCGGCCCTTCGGCGCCGAATTCGGGCATCACGGTTCGAATCACGTTGGCCACGCCTGGGTCGTCGCCGGGTTCGATCTGGCGAATCTCGTAGAGCGGTGCGCGGATCAGATCATCGTTGGCGGCAGGACGAATCAGGCTGGCGGCTTCGTCGACTGATCCACTGAGCCAGTGTTCGAGGTTCTCCGCCTCGATCAGCACCGGCATCCGGTCGTGTACCGGTGCGACCAGATCATTGGCGGCACAGGTGACGATCGTGGTGCTGACCACCATCTCACCGCCCGGATCGCGCCAGCGCTCCCACAGCCCTGCCAGCGCCAATGCCTGATCGGCTGGTGGGGCGAACACCACCGGGCGCTTGGCGCCGGCGTATGGCTCCCATTCGTAAAAGCCGCTGGCCGGAATCAGGCAGCGTCTGGACTTGAATGCGCTTCTAAAGGCCGGCTTTTCAGCCGCAGTTTCGCCCCGTGCGTTGATCATCTTGTAGCCGATCTTGACGTCCTTGGCCCAGCTGGGCACCAGACCCCAGCGCGCATCGAAGGCTACCCGCTGTCCGTCGGGATCGAGCGCGACGATCGGAATCTGCTCGCTGGGCCGGATGTTGTAGCGCGCCGGATAGACCGGAAATTTGTGCACCTTGAACTGGGTTTGCAGCAGTTCTGGCAGGGTGTCCAGAAAGTATCTTCCACACATGGTTCAGCGTCCTTGCTGGCGCGCGGTATTGCCCTCAAGTACAGACGCCGTACGCTCGAGGGCGTGACATAATCGAACGTCCGACTCACCAATCTCGAAGTTGCTAGCGCGCATTGTTCATGAATGTTTGTCGCGAAGCTTTCGCAGGCTTGTGGTGGCGCGATTCGCTGTCTGATGATCAATCAAGGCGTGCCTGACTGTACGCCGAGTCGATCGAAGTGAGCAATTCGCCGCGCAGCGTGCCAGCGGAAGCGCAGTGGGAGATTCATCAATCGTGCGGGCCAGTCCTCGGGTAGGGGGTCACGGCTGTTCATTGAGAGGGGAGGGAGGAGATGAAGTTTATGCGTTTTCCACGCACCTTACTGGCTTGCGGGCTTTCACTTGCGCTTGCCGGAACCGTCCACGCACAGCAGATGCTCGACGGACCGGGACTCACGGCCGCCGGCAGCATCAGCTACGACGCGGAAGGGGTGCCCACGATTCTGGCGGCCAACGATTATGATGCAGCCTGGCTGTTGGGCTACAGCCATGCCAGCCAGCGCTTCTTCCAGATGGACTTCACCCGCCGCGCAGCCAGCGGTACCGCGGGCGAACTGGTCGGTGCGGCCGCGCTGAGCAATGACGTGCAGATCCGCACCCTGGGCCTGCGCCGCGGCGCCTGGGCCACCTATGTGGCGATGAGCAATGAATCGCGCGGCGTGCTGCAGTCCTATGCGCACGGCGTCAACGCCTGGCTGGCCAGTAATCCGCTGCCGCCCGAATATGCCGGGCTGGAGCTGACCCGGGCCGCTCCGTGGACCCCGGTGGACTCGATTGTCATCGGCAAGATCCTGGCCTTCCAGTTGTCGTTCGATCTGGATATTCAGACCACTCTGGAGCTGGCCGGCTACCAGGCCGCCGGACAGGCCGTCGGCTTCAACGGCACCGCCCTGTACTTCGAGGACACCCATCGGGTCGCGCCACCGGATGACCGGGTCTCGATCCCGGGTTTTCTCGGCCAGGCCGGGGTTGAAAGCGATCAGAGCAAGAGTCTGACCACCGATATTCCGACCATCGATCCCAGCGTGGTCCGGCTGGCTGAGCAGTATCGCGACGCGGTCAAGGATCATCCAGTGATCGGGCCGACGCTGAAGTTCCGCGAGGGACGCGGCGCCAGCAACTGGTGGATCGTGGGTGGCCAGAACACCGCCAGCGGACGTCCGATCCTGGCCAATGACCCGCATCTGGCGCT